>DXHF01000175.1 GCA_019113605.1 Candidatus Paenibacillus intestinavium | reverse complement strand
GCTTCAAGCTGCTGCTTAATGCTTGCCATTTGCTCCTGTGAAGGAGGTTTAATATGGTCAAGCTCATAGTCAAGCCCAAGACTTTTCCATTTGAATTTACCCATTTCGTGATATGGAAGTAGCTCTACCTTTTCCACGGTAGGTAGGCTAGCGACCAACTTTGCAAGTGCATCAACATCTTCAGGATCAGTAGTCAAAGTAGGCAGTACTACATGTCTAATCCATAGCTTTGTACCATATTCAGTTACATGACGAGCCATTCGCAATATGCGTTCATTAGATTGAGTCGTTAGTGCTATATGCTTCTGTTCATTCGCTTGTTTTAGATCAAGTAAGATAAGATCTAATACATCTAGCAATTTAGTTGAATCCAGATGAGATGGCTCGCAAAATCCAGATGAATCCATAGCGATGTGGAGTTGGTGTCTGCGTTTCAATTCTCGTCCTAGTGCAGCAAGAAATGGTGCTTGTAATGACGGCTCGCCACCTGAAAAGGTGACTCCGCCGCCAGAAGTACGATAGTAGGCGAGATAGGGTTCAATTTCAGCTATGACTTCATCTACCGTCATCACTTTACCAGTGCTCATATCCCATGTATCTGGATTGTGACAGAACTGACAACGAAGTGCACAGCCTTGCATGAAGAGTACGAACCGAATGCCAGGACCATCAACTGTTCCGAACGTTTCGAAGGAGTGAATACGCCCTTTTATGTGACGATCATGTTCTATTTGCCTAGTGAGATCAGTCATTACATTTCACCATGGAATGTTCGACTGATGACCTCAAGCTGTTGCTCCTTCGTCAGCTTAATAAAGTTTACAGCATAGCCAGATACACGAACAGTTAGCTGTGGATATAACTCAGGATGTGCCATCGCATCTTGCAATGTTTCACGATCAAATACGTTGACGTTAAGGTGATGTGCATGCTGCGACATATACGTATCGAGCAGTGCAGTTAGGTTGTTCTTCCGAGTCGCTTCATCTTTACCAAGTGCACGGCCAACAATCGAGAACGTATTGGAAATACCATCAAGCGAATCTTCATAAGGTAGTTTAGCAACACTGCTGAGCGATGCTAATGCACCTTTACGGTCACGACCATGCATCGGGTTAGCACCAGGAGCGAATGGCTCACCAGCTTTACGACCATCTGGTGTTGTACCTGTTTTCTTCCCGTAAACGACATTGGATGTAATTGTGAGCACAGATTGCGTTGTTACAGCATTACGATATGTTGGATGCTTTCTAAGCTTTTCCATAAAGCGATGAACAAGGTCTACAGCAATTTGGTCAACGCGATCATCATTGTTACCGTATTGTGGGTATTCTCCCTCTATGCGGAAATCGACAGCAATGCCTTGCTCATTGCGAATCGGATATACTTTAGCGAATTTAATCGCGCTCAAGCTATCGGCAACGACGGATAGGCCAGCGATACCAGTTGCCATTGTTCGCAAAATTTCACGATCATGCAGCGCGAATTCTAATCGCTCATAGCTATATTTATCATGCATATAGTGAATAACATTTAACGTATTGATGTATAATCCAGCTAGCCAATCCATGACATGATCAAAGTGTTGCATAACCTCTTCATAATCAAGTACCTCAGATTGCAATGCCGGTAGTGCTGCAGAAACGACAGAGAGGTTCATCTTCTCATCGACGCCACCGTTAATCGCATATAGTAACGCTTTTGCTAAATTTGCTCGTGCGCCAAAAAATTGCATTTGTTTGCCGATCCGCATAGCTGATACACAGCAGGCGATACCGTAGTCATCGCCGAATGTCGGACGCATTAGATCATCATTCTCATATTGTATTGAGCTTGTCTCAATGGATACTTTGGCACAATATTTTTTGAACGCATCAGGTAAATCATTTGACCAAAGCACAGTTAAGTTGGGTTCTGGTGATGGCCCAAGCGTATACAATGTATGCAAAATACGGTATGAAGATTTTGTCACCATTGGGATCCCGCTCGTCGTAACGCCACCAATAGATTCTGTTACCCAAGTAGGATCACCACTGAATAGTTCGTTGTAATCTGGTGTGCGAAGGAATTTCACAATACGTAATTTCATAACGAAATGATCCATCAGCTGCTGTGCTTCTTGCTCTGTCAATGTACCTTCTTGCAGATCACGCTCAATATAAATATCGATGAAGGTAGAGACTCGACCTAAGCTCATTGCTGCGCCATTTTGTTCTTTAATAGCCGCAAGATAAGCGAAGTATAACCATTGAATCGCTTCTTGTGCTGTTTCTGCAGGGCGAGCTATATTATATCCATATGATGTTGCCATTTCTTTCAATTCTTGTAGCGAGCGAATTTGTTCAGAATGCTCTTCGCGTTCGCGAATCGTATCTTCATTCATTGGTGAAGCATCTGTTAACGCTTTGTCTGCTAATTTACATTGAATAAGATGATCGACACCGTACAATGCGACTCGACGATAATCACCGATAATGCGCCCACGACCGTAAGCATCTGGTAATCCAGTTATGATACCCGTTTTACGCGCTAACCGCATCTGGGGTGTATAAGCATCGAATACTCCTTGGTTATGCGTTTTACGAATAGTCGTAAATACATCGACGAGCTCTTGCGGAACTTCATATCCGTATGCCTTACAAGCATCTACGACCATTTTAATACCGCCAAATGGTTGGACAGAACGTTTGAAGGGAGCATCGGTTTGGACGCCGACAATTTGTTCAAGCTCTTGATTGATATAACCTGGTGCATGAGAAGTAATTGTAGAAACCGTCTTTGTATCAACATCCCATACGCCACCGCGCTCGATCTCTTCACGAGAAAGTTGACTAATCCGATCCCATAACTTAGTTGTTGCTTCCGTTGCAGTTGCTAGAAAATGCTCATCGCCACTATAGGAGCTCATATTGCGAACAATGAAATCTCGTACATCGATCCCGTCTGACCATTGTCCTTCTTCAAAGCTACGCCATGCTGCAACATTACCTTTTACTGTCTCTACTGTACTCATGTTTATTCCTCCATATCATGTTGAATTTGAAATTAAAATTGAAGTTGAAGTTGATAAGCATTTATTTATAGAAATTCACCATAGAAAGCTTGACGGTAAAGCTGTGAAAGCTCTGCTACTAAAGGAAGTCTTGGATTGTAGTTCGTGTACTGATCCTCAAATGCTCGCTCGGCAAGATAGTCCACTTTAGAGTCAAATGAAATGGCGGAGATGCCACATTGCTCGAAGCTGTCAGGTATACCAAGTGAACGATTAAGTTGTCTTACACATAAAATCAAGCTATTTACACCTTCATTGGTCGTATGGGCAGGTAAGCCAGCTAAACGAGCAATTTCTGCATAACGTATATCTGCTTGAAAATGTTTATAGTTGGAGAAGTTTTGAAACTTTGTCGGTCGAGAAGCATTGTATCGAATAATATGAGGCAATAGAATCGCATTAACTCGACCATGCGGCAATTGAAATTCTGCACTGAATTTATGGGAAAGGCTATGACAGATTCCAAGAAATGCGTTGGAGAACGCCATACCTGCTATCGTTGACGCATTATGCATTTTTTCACGAGCAACTGGATCAGCTATTGCATGGGATTTTTCTAAATTCTCTATAACGAGCTGAATCGCTTTAATCGCTAGCCCATCGCTGAAATCATTGGCCATAATCGAAACATAAGCTTCAATCGCATGTGTTAGTACATCCATGCCAGTATCACCAATGACAGTAGGTGAGAGTGATGTCGTATATTCGGAATCGATAATCGCGACATCAGGTATCAATTCATAATCTGCTAGCGGATATTTAGAATGCCCTTTTTTAACATCGGTAATTGTAGCGAAGGAGGTTACTTCAGATCCAGTGCCTGATGTTGTTGGAATTGCAACAAGCTTTGCTCGTTTTCCTAGTGTTGGATACTTATATACTCGATTACGAATGTTCATAAATTTCATTTTAATCGTATCAAAACTTGTTTCTGGACTTTCATAAAATAACCACATCGCTTTGGCAGCATCGATTGCAGAACCACCGCCCAGAGCAATAATACAATCTGGTTGAAAGGCGTTCATTCGCTCGGTACCTTGCATAACGATATCGATGGTAGGCTCATGCTCTACTTTGGCAAAAATCTCGATTTGTACAGGTTCACTACGTTTGCGTAGGAAGTATTGAACTTTATCAACATATCCAAGCTGAGCCATGCGCTGATCCGTAATGATAATGATGCGATGTATATCAGGCATTTTTGTTAAATACTGTGTCGCACCAGCTGAAAAATATAGCTTCGGTGGAATTTTGAACCATTGCATATCAACATTGCGATTAGATACATGCTTAAAATGAAGGAGCTCCATATTCATTCGCTGATGATTCGCCGATGATTGGTAGCCAAATGAAGCGAATGGTGACTGCTCGCGTTCTTGATTATTCAACGCTGCTTGAATTGATGGGGCGTTGACGATCACTCGATTACTTGATAATTGTTGGCTGAATTTCTGAATAATATGTTCATTGTGACTATGAATAATGGCTGAATGTTTCCCATGTCCTAGCGCTATAAGCTGCTGAGCGAGCGTAATCGCCATATCGGCATCATCTACAGTGTAAAGAGCAAGAATCGGACAAGCCTTTACTGTTGAGAAAGGAAAGTCTACACCAACCTGATCCTGCGGAACAATTAATAGCTTCGTA
>DXHF01000174.1 GCA_019113605.1 Candidatus Paenibacillus intestinavium | reverse complement strand
GATACTGAGAAGTACTTCCAAAATGATGAGATGTGGGAAATGTCACAGCGTATGCTACGTGAGGTTGTTGAAGAACTTGAGTTACCGTTCTTTGAAGCCGAAGGCGAAGCAGCTTTCTATGGTCCTAAGCTAGATGTACAGATCAAAACTGCACTTGGTAAAGAAGAAACATTGTCGACTGCACAATTAGACTTCTTACTACCTGAGCGTTTTGAACTTGAATATATCGGTGACGATGGTAAGAAGCATCGTCCAGTCGTTATTCACCGCGGTATTATTAGTACAATGGAACGTATGACTGCATACTTGATTGAAAACTTTGCAGGTGCACTTCCTCTATGGTTGTCACCAGTTCAAGCTAAAATCATCCCTGTATCTACTGTATACGATGAGTATGCAATGAAAGTGAATGATCTATTGCTTGAAGCGGGTATCCGTGTAGAGAAGGATCTTCGTAATGAGAAGCTTGGTTACAAGATTCGTGAAGCACAGCTGGAGAAAGCTCCATATATGCTTGTTATCGGAGAGAATGAAAAAGAAGCGGGCACTGTAGCCATTCGTAAGCGTGGCGAGGGCGATATTGGATCTATGCCAATTGCTGAATTTATTGCTCTTGTACAACAGGAGATTGCCAATAAAGCTCAATAATATTGTTTTGAAAGCCGATCTGACTTGTCAGATCGGCTTTTTATATCCGTTTTCGCTGAGCGTACTTCCACTTTTATAAGTGGCGAGGCGACAGCATTGGTAAGTGGCGAGAGTATTCATATGGAAAAGAGTTGAAACAATATTCGTAGAAGTATCGTTTAGATTGTTAGGGGGTGCAAGGAGTGAAATTACGTCATATATTTATTCCTGTTGTTATAATAGGGGGGCTAATCGTTGTATTATTTTTATTATTCGAAAAATTCGATTCTACCCATCAATTAACTGCTAAAGAGTTGCCAGTACCTCAAGTTATTGCTGAGAACAAAGAACTGCCAATATTACAATCCAGCTATTGCTGGGGGAAATTAGGCTGTGCAGATTATGGATTTATGAAATCAAAGATTGCTCAAGACTCGCGTACGATTTTAAATGCAGCAACCGAAATATCAGTGTTGTATCAATACAATACTCCACCTACGCTAATCAGTGTTGTCTTATATGAAAACGATAAAGATGATATTTATACTACGGACACGAAAGTTACAGAAATACAATTAAACAATGGAATATTTCATGCTCCTGCTGAAAGTGGAGAGTATTATTACATCATTAGAGCAAGCTGGAGTAGTGGTCAAGGATCACAAGCATCTGGAGATACATCATCCATTCTCGTTATAGAAGTAGAATAAGAATGCTCATAATATTTTCAATTCGTAATACTCGGATATCATAAATCAGAGGGTCAATTAACGATCACCTTTCTTTCCAAATAAAGGCGAGTATTTTAGCGCATAGGAAAATCCCAATGACTCATACTAGTCTAGGGAGGTGATTACACATGGCTAATAATAAAAACAAACAATTTGCAAAAAGTAACATTCCACAAGGAACTCCGCAAAGTAACGTACAAGATACGGAGTTCTCACAAGAGATCAATGTTAACGAGATTAAGAAACAAAATGCTTTATCTAAGCAAAACAACAAAAAGAACAACAATTAGGTTAGATAATATAATGTACAAGAAGGGGAGGCTGGAAAGCCTCTCTTTTTTGTTGCATCTAATTTTTTTCAAATATATGAAAAAGAGCGAAGAAAAAAACAGAAAAAACAAGAAAATATCAGGAAAATAAGGGTTCATTGACCCTTTTACATACAGTATGCTACAATTTAATTAAAATTTACGTAAATTCAATAGGGGTGTATTCATTGGCGACAATAAAACAGGTAGCTAAGGAAGCGGATGTCTCGATAGCGACCGTATCACACGTGATTAATAAAACGAGATATGTTAGCCCTGATCTAGTGGAGCGTGTTGAGCAGGCTATCCATCAACTTGGATATAATAAGAAAGCTAAAGAGCTAGAAGGTAAGTTTAAATTAGGAAAAAAATCAGAAGTTGCTATTATTTTACCTACCGTAGAGGGTACGCTTTACTCTAAATTGACTTCGCAGATTTCACTTCTCTTAACAGAACAAGGTTACACATTAACGGTGTATTTTCATAATGACGATGCTATGCAAGAAAAAAATATCATTACGAATATATTGAATAACAGTCGAATTGTGGGCTGTATTATCGTTCCTGTAAGTAATGAAGAAAAGCAATTTTCAAAATTGATTGCACAGAAGATTCCATTCATATTTTTGGATAGAACAGTAAAAATTAAAAATATAGCTGCTGTTCTCTCCGATAGTAAAGGAGGAATTTATCGTGGTTGTAATCATTTGTTGAAATCCGGTCATGAGGAGATTGTATTACTTGTCGAGCCTGGGAAATACTCTACTTCAGAGCAAAGAATTACAGGCTATAAAGAAGCTTTAGAGGACTATAAAATCCCTTTTAATGAACAGTTAGTGATTGAGGTTGACCATAATCATTTGGAAGAAGTAATAAAAAAAATAAAGATCTTGTGGCAAAGCTATGAGAAGCCAGCGTTTATTGCCACGGGGAATCGTATTACGCTCAGTATAGTTAAAATAATTAATAAACTTGGGTTAGAATGTCCAACAGATGTATCTGTCATTGGATTTGGCGATGAAGAGTGGTCAGAGATTATTAATCCACCCCTTACTATTTTAAAGCAAGATACGATGGAAATGGCGAGACAATCTGTGAATATATTGCTTGAAAAAATAGTGAATGAGGATAAAGAGGGTACTAATGTTATTATTCCGATGGAATTACTGCTACAAAAATCTACACAAGTTATCGGTAAGGGGCCGTTCGGCGAAAAACCTGTATCGCCAGAGGAGTTAACATTGACAAAGGATGAAGAAGACCGCCTGCAAAAAGGTAATTTTAAGGTAGGTATCTCCTTCCATTATGGTGGTAATGCATGGACAAGATTGTATGAGAATGGTATTCGAAATATTTTAGATAAATACGGAGTATCTATTGTGTCGATTACTAATGCTCATTTTGATCCTAATCTACAAGTGACACAATTAGAAGGATTAAGAATGCAAAATCCAGATGCGATTATTGCGATACCAGTAGATGATGAACTAACATCGAAAAAATTCCAGTCTTTATCTCAGGATACAAAGTTAATTTTTATGAGTAGTGTGCCAGAAGGCATGACTAGGGATCAGTATTCAACTTGTGTATCGGTGAATGAACGTGAAAATGGTCAGAATGTGGCGTCACTCATGGGCAATTATTTTAAAGGAATGAAAAATGTAAAGGTAGGATTTATAGGGCATGGTGCACCTTTCTATGGCACTCATCTACGTGATGCTGTAGCCATTGATATTTTACGTAGTAACTATGCTAATATTCAAATTGTTGATGATCAGTATTTTTACGAAATTGAAAAAACATATGAAGTTTGCAAGAAAATGGTTATGAATGATCCGAATATTCAAGGATTATACATCTCTTGGGATCGTCCTGCATTAGAAGCTATTAAAGCACTTAAAGAGCTGAAGCGTGAAGATATAGCGATCTTTACCTATGATTTGGATCAAGAAATCGCTACTTACCTTGCTAAAGAAGAGATGGTAAAGGGATTATCATCACAAAAGCCATACCAGCAAGGAATCGCTGTTGGGCTCGCTACTGCAAAAGCTCTTTTAGGCCACGATGTTCATAAGTACATTGGAGTTCCACCAGAAGTAGTTGAGTCGAAAAATTTACTGAAATCTTGGAGAAATATCATCATGGAACCGGCACCATCTGAGATAGAAAAGCTATTCATGCGAAAATTTACGTAAATAATTAATGAATGGTGATGATTTAGAAAAAACAACGTAAAAATTATTGACAATAGTAAATAGTGATGATATATTTACGTAAAGTAATTGGTTTATTTGAAAAACTGTGCGCACAGTAATTAAACCGTATACATTCTTTAGTCAAACTACATCATGGGGGTTGAATAATTGTGAAAAAAAATATTTTTATAACATTGTTGTTAGCGTTTTCTGTATTCGCTTTATCTGCTTGTGGTAATGGTAATACATCTGGTCAATCTGGGAACAATAGCAGTTCCGATGATGGTACGTATAGCTTTGCATTTTTAACAAATACACAAAATAATACTTTCCAAACAGCAATAAATGACAAGTTTTCTGAAATTGCAAAAGAAAAGGGTTACAAATATACAATGCTAGATCCTGACTATGATTTGAATAAACAAATCAACCAAATGTCAGATGCGGCAAACCAAGGTTTTGATGCAGTGTTTGTCATTCCAGTTGACTCTGCAGGTATTCGTCAAGGTCTAGAAGCTATGAATGATAAACAAATTCCAATCTTTAATGTAGATACAGCGGTTATTGAAGAGGATCGCGATCTTGTTCAAAGTATTATCGCAACAGATGCTTTTATGGCGGGACAATTAATCGGTCAACAAATGGTAGCAGATTATCCTGAAGGTGCTAAAATTGCTATTCTTGATTTTCCATCAAATGAAAGCTGCGTGCTTCGTGTTGAAGGATTCCTTGCTGGTCTAGGGGACAGCAAAGGTAAATTTGAAATTGTAGCACAACAAGATGGTAAAGCATCTCTTGATGCTTCTCTACCAATAGCAGAAGATATTATTCAAGCTCATTCCGACATTAATGCATTCTTTGCAATTAATGATCCATCCGCACTTGGTGTTTCTGCAGCAATCTCTGCAAGTAGCAAAACAGATATCGCAGTATATTCTATAGATGCTTCTCCAGATGGCAAATCAGCGTTGCTTGATGGTTCGTTTACTGCAGTATCTGCACAGGTACCTATTCAAATAGCAGAGACAGCAATGGATATGGCTGTGAAATTTTTAGACGGTCAAGATGTTGAGAAGGAAGTATTACTACCATCTCATATCGTGACGAAAGAAATGGCAGAGGAAACAACTAGCCTGTGGCAATAACATAGGCTCTTGGCAATGGAATAGGCATATGTCTATTCCATTGCCAAGCCATTGACTTCGGAGGTGGATAGACATGACGGATACTGTACTTAAAATGCAAGGTATAGCTAAAAGCTTTGGTGGTACACATGCACTAAAAGGAATAAATTTTGAATTAAAAGCAGGAGAGATTCATGCATTACTTGGTGAAAATGGAGCGGGTAAATCTACTCTCATTAAAGTATTAGGTGGTATTCATAAGCCTGATAAAGGAGAAATCCACATTGAAGGTAAGTTAGCTGACATTTCAAGTGTACAAAGTGCTAGAGATTATGGAATTGGAATTATCCATCAGGAAATTGTATTAGTACCTGAACTGAGTGTTGCGGAAAATATTTTTCTTGGTAGAGAGCCTGTTACCAAATGGGGCTTTAAAGATAAGAAGAAAATAATAAATCAAGCAAAGCAAATGGTTGAACAGCTAGGTCTAGACATTGATGTAAGTACACATGTTGGCGAATTAACCGTAGCACAGCAGCAATTAGTAGAAATCGTAAAAGCCATTTCATTCAATGTGAAAATCCTTGTTATGGATGAACCAACATCCTCGTTATCTGATGAAGAGGTTAATCATTTATTTGTAACGATGGAGAAACTACGAAAACAAAATGTGGGCATTATCTATATTTCACATAGACTAGAAGAATTGTTTAAAATGTCTGATAGAATTACGGTCATTCGTGACGGTAGTTACGTCGGAACGACCAAAACAAGCAAAATCGATGCAGAAGGACTTGTAGCGATGATGGTTGGTAGAGAGTTAGGTAGTTTTTATCCACGAACATATTCAGTACAAGAGGATGAAGTGTTACGTGTAGAAAACTTATCAAGAGATAAAGTTGTGAAGAATGTATCTTTCCGGGTTCGTAAAGGTGAAATTCTTGGTTTTTCTGGTCTTGTAGGGGCAGGTAGAAGTGAACTGATGGAAACTATTTTTGGAGCATACCGAAATACGGATGGTAAGGTTACTTTAAATGGTGAGTTAGTTAATTTCAAAAACTGTATACAAGCGATCGAGAAGGGGATTGCGATGGTCCCAGAAGATCGCAAACGTCAAGGTTTAGTATTGGAAAATTCAGTAGGCTTTAATATTACACTCGCTAATCTAGGAAATCTAATGCAAAACGGCTTAATCGTGAGCGAAAAGAAGCGAAATGAGCTAATCAAGAAGTATATTAAGGATTTAAATATTAAAACAGCTTCCGCTGATATTGCTGTTTCCAGTTTGTCAGGTGGTAATCAACAAAAGGTAGTTATTGCTAAGTGGTTAGCAACCAAACCTAAGTTACTCATTCTTGATGAACCTACAAGAGGCGTTGACGTTGGTGCTAGAGCAGAAATTTATGCGATTATTAATCAACTAGCTAAAGAAGGACTTGCTATTATTATGGTTTCTAGTGATCTGCCAGAAATTATTAATATGTGTGATTCTATATGTGTTATGAGAAATGGAGAACTTGTTGCACAGCTAGATAAATCGGATATGACTCAGGAAAACATCATGCGCTACGCGACAGGAGGATAACAAAGCTATGAATACCAAAACAGTAAATCCAGTCATGGGGATGTTGAAAAATAATGCAGGTATTATCGTTGTTTTATTGATTTTATGTGTAATTTTATCTATTGCATCACCTGTGTTTTTAACAACAGATAATTTAATATCTGTTCTTCGCCAAGTTTCTAATAACGTATTTTTGGCACTAGGTATGACTTTAATTATGATTTTAGGTGGTATTGACCTTTCTGTAGGTGCTATCGTCGCAGTATCTGGTACTTTAACGGTAGGTTTAATTGTTAATAATGGATTGCCTATTCCAATTGCTATTTTGTGCGGTATTTTGATTGGTGTGGCGGTTGGGTTCTTAAATGGTCTCATCATTGCTAAGTTTAAGCTACCAGCCTTTATTGTCACGTTAGCTACGATGAATATAGCTTCAGGTATTGCTTACATCTATAGTGGTGGGCGTTCTACACGTATTACTGATTCTGCATTTACATCAATTGGTACAGGTAAATTATTTGGATTTATCCCACTTCCAGTTATCTATATGATTATTTTCATCATTATTTTCATGGTTGTACTTAACAAAACGAAGTTTGGTACTAATATTTATGCTATTGGTGGAAATCGAGAGGCTGCTAGACTATCTGGTGTTCCGAGCATGAAGGTAGAAATTACTGTTTATACGATTGCTGGTTTATTGGCAGCAATTGCTGGTATCGTTCTAGCTGCTCGTATGTATTCTGGTCAACCATCTGTAGGTTCAGGTTATGAAATGGATGCGATTGCTGCCTGCGTACTTGGTGGAGTTTCTATGGCTGGTGGTAGAGGTCGTATAAGTGGAACGATTTTCGGTGTATTAATTATCGGAGTTGTAAGTAATGGTTTGAATTTGATGGGTGTTAGTTCATTCTGGCAATTACTTATTAAAGGTTTAATTATTCTTATCGCGGTATTAATAGATGCGCAAAAAGGTAAAAAACTTCCATTTTCATTCAAGTTAGCAAAATAACATCGAGATGAGGTAATCATGTTGGAAAGACAACTAGAGTTTAAATATAAATATCAAATTATGCTTAATAATCCTGATAACTTGTTTCGAAAACAAGAACCTGTCATAACAAAGCTGAATTTTACAGAACAAAATGTTCATAAGGATAGTCTAGCTTTATATGATGGGAAGAATCAAATGGTTCCGTTCCAGTTGATTGATTGTATAACAGATGGTGAAAGAGTTCTTGAAGCTTCTATTGTATATCTTGTAAATATGACGACATTAGTTTCATCCTATTGGTTATATGCAAATGATACTGCTATTGAAGCAGAATCTGACATCGAAGGTATTAAGCTACTAGATGTAGTCCAAGCGGATGGATTTAGAAGATTGGATACAGGTCACTATATTTTGGAGCTTTGCTCAGGGACCGCTGACGGTACATCCTATGGTAAATGGGGAATTCGTTACTTTGAGGCTAAGGCTGAAGGGAAAAATCTAATTAAGGATTATTCCAATGCGATAGGTGGGTTTTATGGTCCATTCTTTACACCGAAAAATGGTTTGATCAATCCACCAGAGCATACTAAGGTAGATATCGTAGTGGAGGAAGAAGGACCTATCTACTGCCGTTATCGTATGAATGGTCAAATTCCAGATGGATTAGATGAGAACTTAAAAGGAAAATCATTCTCTATTGTATGGGAATTCTTCTATAATACACCTTGGTTCAGACGTAAATACGATGTTGATAGCTTCTCTACTACCGTAGATGGTATTCCAGTTGTCAATAAGATTACTGTCGGAGATGAATTTGAAAGTGGGCAAGGTGATCGTGTTTTCACAACCTTTGCTTCTTACGGTGGAACATACTATCGTGAAGGTGATCTATATGCCAACATATTATCAGAAGGTGTACATCACTTGCTAGAAAATGCAGAAAATTCTGACAATGAAAAGTTAAAAAACTATAAAGCAAGCATTGGAGAAGATATTAATTCAGTATCTTGGGATTTCTTCTGGAGATTGTTCTGTGTCGAGGAAGGAATTCTTGAACCAGCAGAAATTATTCAACATGTTGATGAAATCATTCCTGCTTCGCATACACAAGTTCATCAAAGTGCGCGCAATGAAGATATACGCTTTGATAAGTTTGTTGATGTAAATGCAGCACCAGAACAAACGATTTTCCCTATGAGTGCAAGTAAAACGGCTGAGCTTAATGAGGAAACAGGCTACGCAATGGTTTGGTGTACAAGTGAAGTGGTTTCACGCTATCAAATTGTTCAACGTAATGATTCTGGTTGGGTAAACTGGGGTACAAACGGTGAAAATGAACATCCTGAACTGCCAATCGGTTCTACTATTTATTCTGCATATGGTCAATTTGAAAATTGGGAGCAACAGGCGGATACGATGGAGAAGAACATTGATTCTAAGCAGGGACTAGTTGAAGTTTTACGTAAGTAGAATGTAGCTATAGCGAATGCTTCTGCAGCTAACTTTTTATTAGTAGGAAGTAATCTCTGATAGTCCACAAATAGTACGAGGAGGATAGATCATGTACGGAGCAATTGAAGCAGGTGGAACTAAGTTCGTTTGTGCTGTAGGAAATGAACAATTTGAAGTGGTCAAGAGGGTCTCTTTCCCAACGACGACTCCTGAGGAGACACTTGCACAAGTCTATCAATTTTTTGATCAATATAATATACATGCGATTGGTATTGGTTCATTCGGTCCAATTGATGTTAATCCGCAATCATCAACTTATGGTTATATTTTGAATACACCCAAAAAAGGTTGGGCCAATTATAATTTTCTAGGTGCAGTTAAAGAAAGATATCGTATTCCAGTTGGCTGGACGACTGATGTTAATATTGCTGCATTAAGTGAAGCGGATCGTGGCGCTGGCCAGGGAATGAATAATGTGTTATATCTCACAATTGGCACAGGCATTGGTGGTGGAGCTGTTATTAATGGTCAACTCTTGGAAGGTGTAGGTCATCCTGAGATGGGACATATCAAAGTGCAGCGTCATCCTAACGATCATTTCCAAGGATTATGTCCATACCATCATGATTGCCTAGAGGGTATGGCTGCAGGTCCAACAATTGATGCACGATTGAACCGTAAGGGCGCTGAGATTGAGCAGGATCATGAGGTTTGGGGACACTTGGCTCATTATTTAGCACAAGCGATGACAAATTTTTCAATGATTTTACGTCCAGAGGTGATCGTGCTTGGTGGTGGAGTGATGAAAAGTCCTACTTTATTGAAGCAAGTAAAACAACTCACTGTAGAAGCGCTTGGCAATTATATTGATATCCCGGATATTAATCAATATTTGGTCTATCCAAAACTAGGTGATAATGTAGGGATAACAGGCGGATTTTTATTCGCAGCAGAACAATTAGAGAAGTAATTAATTTATCAACCACATGGGCAAAAAACTCCATGTGGTTTTTTTATGTGCATACGAATGCACAATTATCGACTTACAATGTACATATTATTATGGGAAATATAAGCTATAATTATGGAGATGGGATGCTAATTGGAAAGTTATCGGTAACTATAGAACGGAGTGTAATGATGACACTGTACGGGATGCTCGTATTTGTACATGTTTTTTCAGCGATTTTGGGTATGGGTCCAGGGTTTATATTAACCTTTATCGTATCGAAGGCTAATACAATGAGCGAATTGAAGCATGCATATGCTATTCGGCATCGTATCCATATCATTGTTATGATTGGTGGAACGTTGTTATTGATTACGGGTGTGTGGATGGGAATATTACGTCCTTATTTATTTACGGAAGTATGGTATGTCATGAGTGTAGTGCTATTTTTGGTCGCTTTAGCTATTGGACCATTGGTGCTATCACCAAGGTCACGTCCGATTAAGCAATTATTGAAGGAACATATAGGTGAAGAAATTCCCAATCAGTATTATACATTATCCAAAAAGCTATTTTTCTATGAACATATTGAAAATCTAATTTTTATAGTGATCATAATATTAATGCTTACGAAGCCTTTCTAATGGGAACATTAGATAGTCGGGGCTGTCTAATAAGTCCCAAAAATAAAGCAGGTGGAGTGAAAACGAAACGTTTTCCTCCACCTGCTTTATTGTTTTTTTGATTTTTCATAGAAAGTAGCTATAGCTACTTGTATGCTCTTTCCTAATGAAAGATTAGTCGTGAAGTGAAGTAAGTACTTCTCCTAGTGCTTGTAGTGCTTCTTGCTCTTGATCACCATCTGTTTCAAGTAGGGCTTGGCTATTTGTTGTTAAGCCGAGTGTCAACATGCTCAGTGAGCTTTTTCCATTTGCTTTCTTACCATTACAGTGCAATGTAATTTTACACGGGAAAGAGCTAGCTAGTTGAACGAATGTTTTAGTTGGGCGAACATGAAATCCTGTAGGGTTAATAATTGTAAAAGTTTGACTTACCATAAGTAATCACTCCGTTTATTTATTTGATGTAAGCTGTTGCTGTACATATTGTACGATTTGTTCGCTTTGAGCCAGTGTCATTGTATGTTCAGCATGTTTTGTCCATTCTGCTTTGCTTAAATTCATAAGCTGATCTCTAGTCGAAAGAATGGAGCTAGCACTCATACTAAATTCATGTAGGCCTAAGCCTAACAATAGAGGCGCCGCCAGAGTATCACCAGCCATCTCTCCACACATTCCTACCCATTTGCCCTCTTTATTGGATGCATCAATCACCATTTTAACTAGACGCAGAATTGAAGGATGTAGCGGTTGATAGAGGTAAGCCAGTGTCTCATTCATGCGATCTGCTGCCATTGTATATTGAATAAGATCATTCGTTCCAATACTGAAGAAATCAACATGCGGTGCAAATAAATCAGCGGAAACAGCGACAGATGGGATTTCAACCATCATACCTATCTCAATGTGATCATTTACGGTAATCCCTTCATCAATAAGCTTTTGCTTCTCTTCAGCAAGTATTTGCTTCGCCTGTAATAGCTCCTCAAGTACAGCGATCATTGGGAACATAATTTTCAAGTTTCCATGAACACTTGCACGTAACAATGCACGTAGTTGTGTACGGAATAGATCTTGATTCACAAGACAGAAACGTAATGCACGCAATCCAAGAAAAGGATTATCCTCTTTCGGAAGATTTAAGTAAGGAAGCTCCTTATCTCCACCGATATCCAATGTACGGATAACGACAGACTTAGTCCCCATCTTTTGCAAAGCGTAGCTATAGCTGTTATATTGCTCCTCTTCAGTTGGAAGGCTTGTTTTTCCCATGTATAGAAACTCAGAACGGAATAAGCCAATGCCCTCTGCGCCTAGGGCGATTGCACGATCAATATCTTCAAGCTTGCCGATATTGGCTGCAAGCTCTACCTGTGAACCATCCTTAGAAATGGTAGGCTCATGAACAAGCTTAGCTAATTGTTCTTTATGCTGAATTTGGCTTTGTTGCTTTATAGTCATTTCCTCTAGTAATAAGGAATCAGGATGAACAATGACTTCTTGCTGATCTGTATGGATAATAAGGGTTGTACCTGGTTCAATAGCCATGACAGCCTCACCAGCACCTACAATGGCAGGAATTTCTAATGATCTTGCCATGATAGCAGAATGTGAAGTGCGGCTACCCATTGCAGTTACAAACCCTTTAACGTAATTAACATCAAGCAATGCTGTATCTGAAGGGGTAAGATCATGGGCAACAATAATGCACTCTTCTTGTAGGTTAGATAAGTCAATATGCTTAATGCCACGCAAATGGCTCATAATACGATTCGTAATATCTTTAACGTCGGTCGCACGCTCACGAAGAATTTCATCATCCATTTCTGCTAGGATAGAAATAAATTGTTGAGCTGTAGTATGAAGAGCGTATTCTGCTTCATATCCGTCTTCGTCAATGAGAGCTTGGATACCTTCTAATAAATCTGGATCTTCAAGAATCATTAAATGCCCCTCGAAGATTTCAGCCTTTTCATCGCCTAACTTTGCTTTTGTATGCTCATAGATCGCTTGAATATCTTGCTGGGTAGCAGTGAAGGCTTGTTGAACTCTTGCCCACTGTGCTTCTTTATCCTGCGCTTGAATAGGCTCTGGAATAAATACCTCGGCATGTATAACAATTGCATTTGCTATGGCGATACCGGGAGAGGCGCCAATTCCTTTATATGTTGCTGTACTCAATATTAATCCCTCCCTAGTTGGTCGTATTGAGCATGAATTTGTTCATGCAGAGGATGCCCCTCAACCAAACCCGTATATTTTGTTAATGTACGGTCAATACCATGATCTAACAGAAATTGTTGTAATTCTATTGCTTCTTTATCATCGTTAACCTTATAGACTAATGCAGCAGCAACAGCCTTAGTCAAATGATTGACTTTAATACCATGTTGATAGGCTAGTAAGGCCGGACGAATAAGACGATCATCAGGTGAAATTTTGCGAATTGGGGAACGACCAATTCGTACAATTTCATCAGTTAAATAATGGTTTTTGAAGCGTTCTAATATTTGCTCGATATATAAATGATGTTCTGTACGTTCTAATCCGTATTCTGCAATTAACGCATCACCAGATTCTTGAAGGACACCTCTAACTTCTTGGACAATCTCTTCATCCTGCATCGCTTCTTGAATGGTTGTATAACCTTTTATAAAGCCATGATAAGCAGCTGTACAATGGCCTGTATTTACTGTAAACAGTTTACGTTCAATATAAGCATCAAGTTGATCCACATAATGAACGCCTCCAATAAGAGGTACATTGCTTGGCCAATTTGTTTTCTCAATCGTCCACTCGTAAAAAGGCTCCACAGTAACAAATAGAGGATCCTCATGGTGCTGAATCGGTACGATACGATCAACTGCAGCATCTGGAAACGTAACAAATTGCTCGTATGTTTGTTTCAAATCTTCGCTTAGTAGTGATTCTACATGATTTTTCAGGATGGAGCTTGCACGAATGGCGTTCTCGCATGCCACAACAGCTAATGGAGGCAAATTCAGCTCCGCACGCTTTGTAATTCCTTCAGCAATTGCTGGTGCAATGTAAGGGAGAATATGAACCCCAACAGCTGTAGTAATAATATTTGCGGATGTAATTAGTTCTGCAATTTTAGAAATATCATTACCGGATAAAGCAGTAACATTATTGACAACAAATTTATCACTATTTTCATTCGCATATTGTACAGTATATTGCTGTTTTTCTTTCAGATGATTAACAAGATCCTCATTCACATCTACGAAGGTAATATGATATTGGGCTTCTTGAAGAAGTAATCCAATAAAGCCGCGACCTATATTTCCAGCTCCAAAATGAATAGCTTGCATACTACATACCCCCGTTAAATATTTCAAGCAATTGATTGGGATCGGTAGAAGAGATAATTCTTTCCATTTCTTCTTCTTCGGAAACTAACATTGCAACATTCGTAAGAATGTCCATATGGTCATCTCCGATTGCAGCTAGGCCAATAATTAATCTAACGGGTTCATCTCCACCGAAATCAATGCCTTCAGGTACAGTTATAATGGATAGTCCTGTTGAAATGATCAAAGATTTTGCTTCGTTCGTACCATGTGGCATAGCAAGACCACCACCAAGATCAGTAGAAACCAACAGTTCACGCTCAAGCATTTTTTCAATATAATTAGCAGGTACATGGCCCGCATCAACAAGCATTTGACCTACAAGTTTAATTGCTTCTTCTTTTGTTTTTACGGGGGCATGAACTTTAATTTTCTCTACAGATAACATTGACATATTAATCTCTCCATTCAAATTTTTGTTTAATGAACTTTTCAAGGTGTGAGGAAATGAAGCTTTGAATTTCATTAGGATTACCATTTTGTAAGCAAGTAATCATTTCATCAATAAGCAACATAGCACTCACTTCACTTAGTATTTCTAAGCTACTTTTATCTAGTTGTTCCGGAGCAAGCATAAGTAGAGTGTGCTCTACAGTGATTGAATCATTCTCATTGAGTAATATTGGTTGCTGAAATCGATAAAGGATAACTATTGGTGCGTTGATCGATCGTGATCGGGTATGAAGCAGTGCGATCTGACTATCGGGAATAACAATGCTACCTTGCTCCTCGCGCTTATGCAATTTCTCTACGACGGAATGGATTTCTTTAATGACGCCGTCGTTATACAGCTTTTGAAGAAGTAAAGGCAATAAATGTAGTACAGTTGCATGCTGATCATACTTATCTTCAAAATGAATCACTTGAAATTGATCAATAATTGCTAACGAAGCATTCGTCAGCTGTTGAAGCTGTTGAAGTCGCTGGATGCTATTGGTCTTCTCAGTAATGGTAGTGCTTGGAAAGTTCTTCTTATCTAACTGCTTTAGAAAAGAAGTTAGTTTTACTATTTCATCGTCCGTAACTAATGGACTTAATCGAATATATTGCTTGATGTCGATAGGCAAGTCCACAGTAGAAATGATGATATCATAATCACTATGAGGCATTCGCGCTGCCTCATACCAAGTGTAATGACCGAGAAGCTCAATTTGTGGAAACTCCTGAGCAATTCGTACATTTAATAGCTTGGATGAGCCAATGCCACTTGTGCACACAAGAACAGCTCTTGCCCTCTTTGGTAACTGCTTTAATCTCTCGATTGCAGCACCATAATGCACTGTGATGTAACCAATTTCTTCATCTGGGATGAGGAGCTGCGGTAGAAGCTTTGCAATTTCAGTTTGGATAATCGAAAAAAGATGCCCATATTCTTTTTTTATTTGATAAAGCATGGGATTACGAATCGGAATTTTTTTAACAATTCGCTCAATAGCAGGTCTCATATGACGGAGCAATCCGTCTGTTAATGTAGGATCTTCTACAAGAGGTTCCTCTACATACTTCTGTACCCGTCTAGTAAGCTTAACAATGGTGGAAGCTAATTCCAACCGATCTAGAGGGTCATCCTGCTGTTGAAAGGCGAGTTCAACAATTTCTTGTAGATAGATGATTTCAGCTCTAGAAAGTTCCACAGGTATAGCATGAAGTAGTTCGCTGATTAACTGTTCATACAAATGCTCATACTGTTGCTTGGTTATATCTTGCTGATTATGGGCATCAACATGAGATCGATTAGGAATAGTTGTTATCATAAAATCATTTTTGAAACGAGAAATGCCAAGACATATGTTTAGTATCAACTGCGTATATCTTTGCTGAGATAATGTTTGAGGTAATTTATCTTGCAAAGACCATAGTATCCGTTCAAGTGTTTGAAATAAGGAACGGTCGATAAAAGAAAGTAGGTGAGCTTCCATAACTCCATTGGCATTAATAAAATGATCTTCATTAATTAAGAGTGATTCATCTACATGTGTAGTAATAAGCATTCCAATATATTGTCTTTTATCAAATTCCGAACCTATAATTTTTATACCATACCCGCGACGCCTAATGAGCTTGAGACCCCGCTTATTAAGTGTGGTTTCAATATCATCTATATCCGAACTAATCGTTGGCATCGTAACATGTAGTTCATGTGATAATGAAAATAGCTTCATAGGTTCATGCTGATTAAGCAAGTGACATAGAATGATAATTTTTCTTTCTTCGGCATTAAGTTCAAGAGGATTCTGATGAGATAACTGCTGCTTTAAATACTCCACTTGCTCAGCAGATGCTTGAATACGAATTCCTATACCAGATTTCTTAAGTAGCTCAATGTGTAAGGAATGAAGATATTGTTCAATGCCAATAAGTTCACGGTGGATGGTACGCCCACTTGTGCCTAGTAGATCTGCAATATAAGCAACAGTAATTTCGCTCTTTTGCTTTATAAGTAAATCAATAATTTTGTGTTGTCTAGTAGAAAGAGTGATATCGATCAACCTCCTTTCTATAGGTATAACGCTGACGTAAATACGTCAACGTTATACAGTAAAAGTACATTTACTTAAGTCGCTCTACAAGAGCCTCATAAGCAGGACTTTTCATGAAGTTTTCAATCGAAACATGTTCTGCTTGAGGTGCTTTAAGCTTAGCACGATCAGTTAGAGATTGATGAGTAATAACGATATCAGCATCGTCTGGGATATCACTAATTGCAGTATTAATGACTGTTACTTGAATACCTGCATTATTGATTTTTTTACGGAGAACAGAAGCTCCCATCGCACTAGAACCCATACCTGCATCACAAGAGAAGACGATTTTTTTGACTTCTTCTTTGCTTTTTACAGTTTCATCAGAAGTGGTGTGAGCATTCGTCGTTTGATCTTGAGTTGTACCTTTTGCATCTGCTTTCATTGTTCCCATTTTATTTTTTGCATCCTCAAGGGAGTTTTCGTCAACTTCTTTTTTACTTGTTTTAAGAATAAAAGAAGCAACAAGGAAAGATACAACAGTTGCTACGATGACACCAGCAAGCATACCCAGATGACCACCTTTAGGAGTCATTGTAAAGTAAGCGAGAATACTACCTGGAGAAGGAGCGGCTACGAGACCTGCACCAAATAATTGGAATGTAAATATACCTGAGGCCCCGCCAGCAATTGCTGCTATTATTAGAGCTGGCTTCATCAAGATGTAAGGGAAATAAATTTCGTGAATACCACCGACGAAGTGGATAAACGCTGCACCTGGTGCAGATTGCTTAGCAGCTCCTTTACCGACAAACCAATATGCTAGTAAAATTCCAAGACCAGGTCCTGGATTCGATTCCAGCATATAAATAATTGATGAACCCATTTTCGAAGCTTGCTCTAAGGCTAATGGTCCTAGAATACCGTGGTTAATGGCATTGTTAAGGAATAGTACTTTTGCAGGTTCGATTAGAATACTAGCTAATGGTAGTAAGCCTGTATTAATTAGGAAATCAACACCTTTAGCCAGAACATTACTAACGCTCTCTACCGCTGGTCCAACGGCCTTAAAGGCAAGGATAGCTAGGCCGGAACCAATGATACCAGATGAAAAGTTATTAATTAACATTTCAAACCCGGAAGGGATTTTTCCTTCGATCGCTTTGTCAAATTTTTTCAAAATCCAAGCTGAAAATGGGGCAACGATCATTGCACCAAGGAACATAGGGATGTCAGCTCCAACGATAACACCTGCTGTAACAACTGCACCAATAACTCCACCTCGTGTACCATATATCATGGTACCACCAGTATATCCAATTAAAAGTGGAAGCAAGTATGTGATCATAGGTCCAACAAGTTGTGCTAGCGTATCATTCGGAAACCAACCTGTAGGAATGAAAAGAGCTGTAATTAGTCCCCATGCAATGAACGCTCCCATGTTGGGCATGACCATACCACTCAAGAATCTTCCAAAGCGCTGCACTCCAACTTTAATACCACCTGACTTACTTTTAGTGGTTGTACTTTTACTCATGTGATACACCTCCAATATAGTTTAATGACTTCAGTACATTTTAAAGTGCTTCTTTTGAATCTGGCATCTAAACCTTTGACTTAAGTGATTAGTGGATACCGATTTTCTTGAACTTTAAAGAAGAGCGTTTCCTATTAAAATGCACTAGTTAAGTCAAGTTATACTACCATCCTAATTTATAGCGTTTACACTTTCAATCACTTTAAAAGTGGGTTTCGTCATCAAAGTTGTTGACATCATTTTGCATGCTCTGATTAAAGTTTATAGGAACAAGAAACTTAGCAGTAAATGAGGCGTGAAATTTACAAATATATCTTATAATTCATAAAATTACAGGATAATATTAAATATCTTTCAAATAAATATGTAACAACTACGACCTCCCTCTCTCAGTCTCTAGACCGAGAACAATTTCAATCTATCGACGCTGTGTTGAATTGTTAAATTTAGCTATACTACATATATAAGAACGACGAGAGGATGGATGTATGATGAATCGCTCATTTTTTGATAAATACGGTGTTGGACTAATTATTATTGTGGTCGGTAGCTGGTTTCTAGGGAAACAGCTTGGTTTTATCCATTTTGGACTTGGTAGGATCATTACTATTTTAATAGGCGTTATGGTTATATATTATGGTGTGAAGATGATAACGAATAATCGCAAACATGAGGATAACAACGACTCCACCTGGAATAAATACAATCCGAATATGCAGCCGCCGCCTCCTTTACATGAAGATCCAACAATGAAAGGTACAGATTATGAAGATGATAGATATTCATCTCAGCACGGACCAACCTATGAGGAGTCGCCACCTTCTTCATCCCGTTCCAAATGGAAAAACTTTGGACATGATCATTCATTCGACCATACCTTTGATGAGTTCGGTGATCACAAAATTAATAAGTCTACGTTTATTGGTGATTTTCACTTTGGCAAGCAACACTGGGAACTTAAACCGATGAATTTATCGGCATTTATTGGAGATACAACGATTGATCTGACAAAGGCACAAATTCCATACGGAGAAACTAGAATTGTTATTTCAGCATTTATCGGAGATATTAAAGTATTTGTCCCGAATGATGAAACGGTAGGGGTTAAGGTACAAATGAATGCATTTCTTGGTGAGATTAAATTTTTGGGTCAACGCGAAGGCGGAATTATGTCGTCGCAACTGAATCAACAAAGCAGTCATTTCAATGAATGTGAGCGAAAGGTAGTAATCTCCGTCTCAACATTTATTGGCGATGTAAAGGTGAAGAAAGTAGGGTAAGCTATGGCTTCTATTAAACTGAATAAAGTTAAAGCATTTTCACTTGCTAATCGCGTGTTGCTGCTGTCGATTAGTTCTACAGTGATCGGGCTTGGACTTTATATATTGTTAGAGCCATATTATCATACTGTTTCCCTTTGGCTTATAACGATCGTTGTAACGGTACTTTTTAGTGCCGTTCTTGCTCATTTTATTACTCGAAAAGAACGTAATAGTTTGGAACGATTAGAATATGCGATCAAAAATGCAGTTAACGGTGATTATGGTGCAAGGGTGCATTATAATAATGATGATCCGCTAACCGAACTGTTTGAGCCGTTTAATGAATTTCTTGAACAGACGGAGCAAAAGCTATCGTATTTGCAAGTATTAGGTGAAGCTCGTGTGCTGCAGGAATCTGACTCGATCGAATCTGCTGTGCTGGAAGAGCGTAAGCGGCTTGCTCGTGATCTGCATGATAGTGTAAGTCAGCAATTATTTGCGATTCATATGTGTGCATCGTCTATTACTAAATTACGTGAGGTCAATCCTGAGCAAGCGGATCAAGTCATGCTACAGCTTGTTACGATGTCAAGTACTGCTCAGCAACAGATGCGGAAATTTATCGCACATTTAAGACCGATGGAGTTGGAAAATCGCAGCTTACACGGCGCATTAACACATTGGTATCCTGATTATTGTCGGCAAAATAATATACAAGGTAAGTTAGAGTATCGCATAGAAGAGCATTTATCTGAAGCGAAGGAGCATCAGCTGTTTCTCATTATTCAAGAGGCAATGGCCAATATTGTGAAGCATTCTCAAACTCAAAGCTGTCAATTAACATTATATGAGACGGATAGTCAAGTTATTATGACGCTGCAGGATGATGGAATCGGCTTCAAGCATGAAGCTTTATCACGAAAATCATATGGGCTATCGACGATGCAAGAGCGAGCGCAGAAGCTCAGTGGCCTAACGGAAATAATTAGTAAAGAGGGTAGAGGTACAATTGTTAAAGTAACGATACCTAAGCTGAAAAAGAAGGAGTTACAGTCATGAGTGGAGATGAGCAAGTGAAAATCATGATCGTCGATGACCATGATATGGTGCGATTAGGCTTGAAAACATATTTGATGCTGGAGCCTAGCTTTTCTGTTATCGCAGAATGTAGTGATGGGCAAGCGGCGCTGCAATTGCTCAATTCTATAGATGAGGCAGATCATCCTGATCTAATCTTAATGGATTTGATGATGCCTGTCATGAACGGAATTGATGCAACGCGCAGCATTGTCACGCAATATCCTGCGATGAAAATAGTAATGCTGACAAGCTT
>DXHF01000173.1 GCA_019113605.1 Candidatus Paenibacillus intestinavium | reverse complement strand
AGTGTGGTGGCGATAGCGAGAAGGATACACCTGTACCCATGCCGAACACAGAAGTTAAGCTTCTTAGCGCCGATTGTAGTGAAGGGTTTCCCTTTGTGAGAGCAGGACGTCGCCACGCGAATTTAATTTATCTCATTATGGGGGTTTAGCTCAGCTGGGAGAGCATCTGCCTTACAAGCAGAGGGTCAGCGGTTCGAACCCGTTAACCCCCATCATGAGTCGTTAGCTCAGTTGGTAGAGCATCTGACTTTTAATCAGAGGGTCACAGGTTCAAGCCCTGTACGACTCATTTTAATCAATTTTCAAACGCGGGTGTGGCGGAATTGGCAGACGCACTAGACTTAGGATCTAGCGTTTCACGACGTGGGGGTTCAAGTCCCTTCACGCGCACCAACCATGAACTTTAACCACCAGGGAATAACCTGGTGGTTTTTTTTGTATACCGAATATTTTAGCGGAATGAGTGTTCTAAGTTCCATAGAATACTTGCAGATGAATGTAACAACGGAAAAAGGTCTTTGAAAAAGTGGATTTTCACTATTTTTGAAATTTCCTATTTTTACACTTCTATTATTACCTACTTTTGTGTTATTCTTATATGTTACGTAATTTATATATGGATCGTAAACTAAGGAGATAACATGACATTTAATGACTTGAATATTATACCCGAGATTTTAAAGGGGTTAAGCAAAGAGAACTATACTACCCCGACACCTATACAGGAGCAGGCAATTCCAGCCGTATTGGCAGGCAGGGACTTACTCGGCTGCGCTCAGACGGGGACAGGGAAGACGGCCGCATTTGCAGTGCCAATTATTCAATTGATAAGCAATCGGAAAAGCAACAGCAATACCGGGCGACGTATTCGCTCGTTGATTTTGACACCGACAAGAGAACTTGCTATTCAGATTTCTGATAACATTAAGGCGTATAGTCTTTACACGGATGTACTTTGTACGGCTATAGTTGGTGGCGTTTCACAAAAAGCACAGGAACGGGCGCTCAATCAAGGAGCGGATGTTATTATTGCGACTCCGGGGAGACTGATCGATCTCATTACTCAAAAGCGTATTGATCTACAATATGTCGAAATATTAGTGCTTGATGAAGCTGATAGAATGTTGGATATGGGATTCATTCGAGATGTGAAAAGTATCATTGCGAAAATGCCGAGCAAAAAACAGACGCTATTTTTCTCGGCAACGATGCCTCCGGAAATATCGAAAATGGTTAAGTCGATTCTTGTTAATCCAGTGAAGGTGGAAATTACCCCGGTATCTTCTACTGCGGATAGAATCAAGCAGTCTATTTATTTAATGGAAAGTGGAAAAAAACAAGATCAATTGAATGACTTGCTACAAGATGAATCTATTGTGTCAGCATTGGTGTTTACCCGTACGAAGCGCGGATCCGATCGGGTTGCGAAAGCACTGACCAAAGTGAACATTTCTGCCCAAGCTATTCATGGAAACAAGTCTCAAAATGACCGACAGAATGCATTAAGCAATTTTAAGAGTGGGGTAACGCGAGTGTTGGTAGCGACGGATATTGCAGCTAGGGGAATTGATGTGGATGAGCTTTCCCATGTAATCAACTTCAACCTGCCTAATATTCCGGAAACCTATGTTCATCGAATTGGTCGTACTGGTAGAGCGGGACAGAGCGGAATCGCAATTTCTTTTTGTGAAGTAGATGAACTTCCATATCTAAAGGATATTGAGAAGCTAATTGGTCAGGCGATCCCCGAAGTGGAAGATCATAATTATCCGATGAAGCTTAGACCACAGCACTTAAATACCGAAGCGGTTAAGCCTGCCAAGTCTAAGGCGAACTCGTCACGAAAACCCAAGTCCAAGTGGGTTAAAAAGGGAAGTAAAACAAGCAGATAACATAAAACTGCGTGAAAAAAATTTTCACTTCATAGAGTAGACTTTTTACCGTGTCTACTCCATAGGGTACAGTTTATAAAACGGCTAATGCCGTCAAAGGATGGCACTAGCCGTTCGATAATCCATTTTCTTACAAGTCGATTAGACCTTCTCTTTTGGCATAATTAACGGCTTTTAGTCGTTCTCTTACACCAAACTTGGAGTATATATTGCAAATATGATTTTGTACGGTGTTAATACTTAGACATAGTACATCTGAAATCTCTGTATTGTTATGACCTTTAAACATAAGATTTAATATTTCGTGCTCACGATGAGTTATTTTTTTTGAACTCGTATCAATATTATTGGTTGAGCGCTTAGTGGAGAAGAGTCTCGGGCTGCAGGTTGGTGAACACCACTCTATATTTTTGCTAACATGAGTGATGGCATCGATTATTTGCTCTTCCGTGCAGTTATTTAAGATGTAGCCTTTAATTCCACTGCGGAATAAATTGATTATATCAACTTCAATCGTTTTTGAATCACCAATCAAAAGAATAGGAATATGAATGCTTTCACTTATTAATAACTCATGTAACTCGAAAGCTGACATATCCATTAATTCTTGATCCAATAATAGCAGCTTTGGGGCATTTTTTTTGCAGATTCTGGTGATTTCTATACCGCTAGCGTATTCACCGGTCACAGCATAGCCAGGCATACTGGAAATAGCACTTTGAAGACCATATTTCCATAAATAATTTTTGGTTACACCAATAATGATATCTATATTAACATGTTCCATTATGGCGACTCTCTCCATTCTCATCACGTGTGTTCTATAACTGAAGATAATTGTAAACGAATGGTTTCCTGTTGATTTGCACCAGCAATTCCAAGTGCGATCTTGCTACTAATTTTGTGGCGTAAACCGGGTATAAATCTGGTCGTAAACATACCAAACATTTTTCCTGTATGTGCAAGCTTATTAGGTGTAAATACGACAGAGGACATAAAGTTAGATCTTGAGATAATATCTTCATTTATTGGTTTGCGAACCTGCTCATACAGCTTTAAAGCTGTGTTCAAATCGATTTGATTGTGTAAATGCTTCGCAATCAACTTGCTTAATACATCAGCATCCTGAATGGCCATGTTCATACCTTGACCGGAAGAAGCGTGAGTTAGATGTGCGGCATCACCAATTAGAACCGCACCTTTACTTGAATAGGTATCTGCATGCATCCGAACCATTTTGTAAATATGCTCGCCTTCACGCTTAATATCTACGTTTTTCAGACTAGGCACACGTTTTATTAGATTGTTCAGCAGTTCTGCATCAGTAAATTTTCTCCACGCGTGAGATTTGCCTGAGGGTACAACAACAGTAATACGCATTTGTTGATCAGGCAAAGGAATGAGAACTACTGCGCCATCACGATGCAAATGGACTTGCGTGCGTAGATCACCTTCAAACCATGCAGGGCGAGGCATATGCAATACAATGAGCTCATGATTATAGACGTTGCGTTCTGCTGGAATATTTAATTCCTTACGGATAGAGGATAAGCCACCATCAGCAGCAATTACAATTTTGGCACGACATGTTATTTTCTCTTTACCTGATTTCATGACTACACCGTTGACATTGCCTAGCTCATCATAGGTCAAATTTTCAACGGAGCTACCACGGTTTATTTGAATATGATCATGCTTGTTAGCCCAATCTAATAATCCTTGCTCGATTTCACGATGTGGAATATTCATAATATAATTAAATTTGCTTGATGTGAGAGGCTTAAGATCAATTTTCATAAGTGTTTTGAAGAAGGCGTGATGTAGCTCTATTCCGTAGGATTTCACATGAGGAAGGCTTTGGAAGTCCTGAAGCACACCCCACTGCTCCAAAATTTCCAATGTTCGTGGCTGTAAGCCGTCCCCGCGATTCATGCTGCCTGGATCTTTTCTTCTATCGATGACAAGAACATTTAGATTGTATTTGGCAAATGCACAAGCAAGTGCAGCGCCAGCAACAGCACCTCCGACAATAATAACATCAGCTTGCATCGTTTTATCAACAAGATTTTCCATTAAACCCCTCCTAAAACTTTACATTAACCTTCAGATGAAGCTTCATTGCAAATGAAAAGTACGTTTGAAGTAAATTCTTCCAACTACGTTGTAATTTTGCGGATAATGTTGTTTGCAACATTAGGTAAAAATTTAATCATACTGCCAAGCATAATGTTCTGACGACCTACAACAACCTCAGCTTTTTTCTGCTTAATTGAAGTGACCATTTTTTGTGCAACCGCTTCAATATCTAGTGATCCTGATTTACCATACCAATGCGGAATTCGATCCTGTAAATGAGTACTTAGATTAGTGTTCATATGCCCTGGTGAGAATAGAGTGACGGAAATTCCTTGATCGTTAACCTCACGGCGCAGTCCTCTTGCAAAGCATGAAATTGCAGCCTTAGTAGCACCATACGTGACCATATGTGGAAATGCTGCTTCTCCCATAATGGAGGAGATCAGCACAATTTGTCCTGATTTTCTACTCATCATATGCGGGAGGATTAATCGAGTACAGCGAATAATGCCAACGACATTGGTTTGAAACATAGCGTTAACTTCATCGATATTAAGCTGATCGACAGTATCAATATATTGAACAGCCGAACCGAGAATGGCAATATCAATTCTCCCAAATTGTTGAATGGTTTCATCAATCAACTCTTGAACAGCCGTTCCGGAACAGATGTCGCAGGAATGCACATAGCATTCACCACCATTGACCTCGATAGTATTCTTTAACGTTCTAAGAGCATTCTTATCTCTAGAAGAGATAATAACGGTTGCTCCTTGACTTGCAAGACTTAACGAAACGGCACGACCTATTCCGCTTGATGCTCCAACCACTAACACAATTTTTCCTTTCATAAGGCTAGCTCCCTTCATTATTCATTCACTTGTTTTATTCAATATGCCCTCTAGCAATATTTTGGTTACGATCTCCAATGATTGAGAGTAGGACACATTGTGCTCAGTCATAAAACTTTCTTTGGTGAATGCTTCTATAGCAACTAAAAAAAACTGGACGATCATCTTGGAATCAATATCGTTGATGTAACCTTGGTTTTTTGCAGCGTGAAAAAGTCCTTCATAGCGTTCAATTCTGATTTTCCTTTGCTCTAATACTTTTGTCCATAAATTAGGGAATGAGCGTTGAATTTCAACTACTTGATGGCGAGTGAAAAAATCTAATTGGTTGGCTACAATTTCTGGAAGAAGCATAATTTTGTCTATAATGCCGATGGAAGGGTTAGTCATGATGGGAAGTACTTCACGATCAATTTTTTCAAAAACTAAATCAATGCATTGTGAAATAATATCCTCTTTGCTAGTAAATGTTTTGTAAATTGTTTTCTTGCTAATCGATAATTCAGATGCTACTTGATCAAGTAGTACTTTACTAAAGCCGTGTTCCATACCGAGCTGAAAGTATATATCCATAATTTCTTCTTTAAGCTGCCTAGTATCTCCAGTCTGTTCGATCAAATGTGTTCGCTCCTTAGGTAGGCGTGAATGGTAAGAAATTGGCGGAAACTCATAATCAATATTCAGTTTCCGAATTCAATATAACAGATACGCCCTTTATTTGTCAATTGCTGAATATGCAGGAAAATAAATGTTTGAAATACCGTGTAAATAATTAGTGATCGTATAGTCACTTAATTTTTCGAGCTCGATTAGCTCCATACGTTGCAGTGATAACGTAGAAACGACAATACCATTAAGCAAACACATCAAGCCTTGGCTTTGTAGCTCAATAGGAATATTTTTTAATGATTGGACCTGCTGAATTAATAAGCGAAATACTTTACGAATCAATACTCGGAATCGAATTGCTGATTCTACAGGGAAATGTTCATGCTCATTACTTTGTGGACGGATCAGGAAAGCAATTCGATAGGCGTCAGGCTCAGTATAACCAAAATGAACGAAAGCCTTAGATAAGTCATAAAGCTTTTGTGATGGGAGTGAATCTCCGTCAATAATCGGTTCGATCTTTTGAACGATAAGGCTAAAGCTAATCTCCATTAGATAAATAAGTAGATCATACATATTTTTTCCCTCAAATTGCTTAAGAAAAGGTATCATACTGCTATTAGATTCAAGATCACTAACTTTCCATTGCTCGAAAGGTAATCGAGCAAAATGCTTAAGTACTGCCTGTTTACTAGAATATTCTAGTTCCATAATGCTACCTCCTCATTCTTATCATTTATAGCTAACGATTGAAATTGTCGAATATCTAGGAAGCATATTCATAAAGTAGTACTTTTCTGTATCTCAGCAGACGATACGTTGGGAATAGTAACAAGCCTCACAATACAAGCTAATACTCATTTGGTAAATAGTAGTTTTACGTTGTGTACATAGCAAAACAGGTATTTAACTACTAGATTAATTAGAGGTAAATCGCTATTAACTTGCTTAAAGAAAACGTATATCATTAGAACTATAAAGGGATTCATATCCATTAATGTAAAAAATAATGTTGGAGGCTAGCTAACGATGACAGGACCGATTGTATTTATGTTTCCAGGTCAAGGCTCGCAACGACTAGGAATGGGAAAGGATTTGTTTGAAAGTTTTACACATATTCGACAAAATTATTTCGAAGCGGCAGATGATTTACTAGGTTATAAATTAAGTGAATTATGTTTTTCCGGGGATGAACAGCAACTAAAATCAACACAATTTGCCCAACCTGCCATATATATGGTTTCAATGGCATTGCATGCTTTATTCGAAGAGTATGGGATCAAATGCTCAGCAGTTATTGGGCATAGCTTGGGAGAATTCTCGGCAGTAGCAGCAGCAAAAGGCTTTACTTTCCTTGAAGGATTACAAATTGTAGCTGAGCGCGGTCGACTTATGCAACAGGCGCAACAAACCCATTCAGGTAGTATGGCAGCTATAATGGGCCTGGCAGTTATGGAACTAGAGGCGATTTGTGAGACGCTTCGTGAAGAAGGAGTCATCACAATAGCCAATTATAACGGTCCATCACAATTGGTCATTTCAGGCGAAGATCACCTGGTTGAGAAGGCAATGCTAGAAGCCGCTGCCGCTGGAGCAGAACGAGTTGTTAAATTACCGGTTAGCGGAGCGTTCCACAGCCAGCTTATCGCAAATATTATTCCATCATTGAAGCAAAAAATAGAGCAGTTTCAGCTACAGGATCTACAAGTGCCTATAGTTAACAATGTGAATATTGACTTTGTTACTGATGAGAAGCAAGTATCACAATTATTGCTAGAGCAAGCGACAGCACCAGTAAAATGGGAGCATGTTGTAAGAAAGGTAATGAGAGATATTCAGGTAGAAGAATTTGTTGAGATTGGTCCAGGTCGGGTTTTGTCTGGGCTTGTCCGACAACTAGAACCAACTGCTAATGTCGTCAACATTGATAGCTTGAAAAAGTTTGAGACTTGGCAAAAGAAATAATATCCTCATCTGACAGCAGGCATGGAACATTGACTTTTTACAACAAAAATCTAGTTAATTTAGGAAGTGAGGTGAATATTGTTGAATTTTAACGAAAAGGTAGTACTTGTTACAGGGGGATCACGCGGAATAGGCAGATCTATTTGTTTCGAGGCTGCTAAGCTAGGAGCTACTGTTGTTATTAATTACAACAGTAAGCAGGAGCAAGCAGAAGAGGTATGTACATACATTCAAGCTCAAGGGGGTACAGCATCAATTTATCAAGCGGATGTTAGTGATCAGGAGCAGGTCCAGAAAATGATGGCATTCATCATAGAGCGATATGGGAAAATAGATGTCCTTATTAATAATGCAGGAATATCTAATGATCGACTCATTTTTCAGATGGAGCCAGAAGATTGGCAGAAAGTGATGAATGTCAATTTTGGTGGGGTGTTCAATTGTTCTAAAGCTGCCATTGAATCCATGATGCTAGAAAGAAGTGGAGTGATCGTCAACGTATCCTCCGCAATGAGTGTAGGAGGTTGGGTAGGACAATCGAATTATGCTTGTTCGAAAGCGGCAATTAATGCATTTACACGTACAGCGGCAGTAGAGTTAGCTCGCTTCAATATACGAGTTTGTGCTGTTCTTCCTGGTTTTTCAGAAACGGAAATGGTTGAAGGGTTATTGAAGGAGGAAAAGCGATATCTTTCGCAAATTCCTCAGAAAAGATTTGGTAAGCCAGAAGAGATTGCTAAAACCGTATTGTTCCTAGCCTCTGATGATGCTAGTCATATTACAGGCGCTACATTAAAGGTAGATGGTGGTGCATCGTGCACGCTAGGCATTGGTAGACCGTTATAAAAAACTATTGGAGGTTATTAATAATGATGCGAAATGAAATTTTTGAGGTAGTTCAACAGTCTTTGGTTGATGCAATTGGTGTAGAGTTGGAAGAGGTTGTTGCTGAATCAACATTACTAGGTGATTTGGGTGCGGAATCATTGGATTTACTTGATGTACTGTTTCGTATTGAGCGTAAGCTAGGATTCAAGGTGACGATGAATGATATTACATTGATGATTACAGGCGGTATTCCTGATGAACAATTCGGAACGGATGAGGGCTATATTTCTGATCTTGGATTGGAGAAGCTGAAGGAAAATCTACCGCAAATTGATGTAGAGAGCCTACGCGGAAAATTTGAAGCAGAGCGTGTACTTACCTTATTTACTGTAGACAATCTAGTTAGTCTTGTTGAAATGAGACAAGCAGAATTGCCGACTGTTTCTTCGTAAAATGGAAATTCGCACAGGTATCGATCTGCAAAGTGTAGCGAAAATGGAGAAGAAAATACTATCCAATCTGCTTCAAATGGATAGTATTTTTACTTCTCAGGAGCTTGCTTACTCAGCTGGAAAAAAAAGAAGATTTGAGCATTTATCGGCTAGATTTGCCGCGAAAGAAGCTTTTCTCAAAGCTATTGGTACAGGGATGGGAAAAGGAATAGAGCTGAATGAAGTTGGCGTGCGAAATGAACCGCTATCTGGAAAACCACGATTAGAGCTCCAAGGAAATGCTTTGATATATGTCAAGCAGCTTGGGGTTATTTCGATGGACGTTTCGCTTAGTCATACAGATGAATTAGCAACTGCACAGGTTGTACTGCTGCTTGAACGTAAAGGAAAGTGAGGGCTAGCTTAATGAGGTTTTATATGGTTGATCGTATTACAGAGATTTTGGAGGGACAGTCCATTACCGCAAGTAAATTAGCTACCTTCCAAGATTGTTATATGAAGGATGCTATTACAGATCAATATTATTTCCCTGAAGTATTAATGATCGAAGCTTTATGTCAAGCGGGGGCATGGCTTGTAATGAAAACGACTGAATTCAAAAAGCGTGCAGTTCTATTATCAGCCGATTCGATTGAAATATTGGGACTTGTCTATCCAGGTGATGAGCTAATACTGCTCGGCAATATCGATTCGCTGCATGAAAATGCGGCTGTTTTTTCTGGGCAGGGGAAGGTCAATGGAGAAATTGTGATGCGAATCAAATTTATGATGTGCTCGTTAGTGGATACCGCTGAACTAGAAAACGTAACGGATACAAGACGAACGTTTCATGAACTATCATCGGGGGTACGAATATGAATAAAAAAAGAGTTGTCGTAACTGGACTTGGTTGTGTAACCCCTCTTGGATTAAATACGGAGCAAACATGGACGAAAATGCTAGAAGGACAATCAGGAGTTAGCAAAATTACAGTGTTTGATGCCTCTGGTATGGGTACTCAAATTGCCGCCCAGGTGAAAAATTTTACCCTTCACCCTTCAATCCCTCCTAAGTTTTCCAGACTCCTTTCCCGTTCGTCAGGTTTTGGATTGAATGCCTTTCTTGAAGCGATCTCCGATGCAGGAATTGGTGTTAGCAAAGAGCCCAATGCTGAGATCGGTATATCAATGGGATGTGGTCTCATCTATCCAGAGCTTGATCAATTTCAAGAAACCTTTGCCCGATATTTCAAAGATAATCCCGAACAGAGTGCAGGAGGGGAAGCTTTTTTTGGACCAATTGATATTTTGAAACGCAATAGTATTACTGGTGCCGCATTGATGGCACAATGGCTTCGCGCCGCTGGTCCTATGTATACAATCAATACAGCTTGTGCTTCAAGCGCTCACTCTATTGGTACAGCATTTCGCTCGATTCAGGACGGCGAAGCTTCTGTGATGATCGCTGGTGGATATGATTCTATGGTTAATTATATCGATCTATTGGGCTTTGGATTATTAGGTGCATTATCGATGCGAAATGATGAGCCTGAACGCGCTTCACGTCCCTTCGATAAAAATCGTGATGGATTCGTTATCGGGGAAGGGGCAACGATGATTGTGCTCGAGGATTTAGAGCATGCATTAGCAAGAAATGCACACATTTATGCGGAGCTAGTTGGCTTTTCCAGCACATTGAACGCTTACCGTATTACAGATTCGCCGCCTGAAGGTGGAGAGTGTATTACTGTTATGCGTCGAGCAATGGAAGAAGCGGGATTAACACCTAGTGAAATCGACTATATATCCGTACATGGTACGAGTACACCATACAATGATTACAGTGAGACGATGGCAATACGGGCAGCACTTGGTGATGCAGCTGATCAAGTGGCGATTAGCTCAGTGAAATCGATGGTTGGACATATGACTAATGCATCAGGCGGAATCAACTTTATATCTACTGTGCTGGCATTAAAGGATCAAATACTGCCGCCAACGATTAACTATGAAACTCCAGATTCCAAATTAACACTAGATTGCGTGCCTAATCATGCGCGAAAGTCAGTGGTGAATGCAGCGCTTGTAAATGCATTTGCATTTGGAGGAACAAATGTCTGTCTTGCTGTGAAATCATATGAGGGAGAACATGTTGATGAAAATTGAGGTTATCGATCGAATCATAGATTGGATTCCTGGACAAAAAGCATCGGGGTTTCAAAATATTACGATGAGCAATATTATTTTTGATACTCATTTCCCCTTAAAGCCGATTTGGCCTGGCATGCTTTCTATAATGGCCTTGCAGCGTTTGGCTGAAGGTATCTTAAGTAGTCAGGATGATTTTTCAACCACTTATCAGCTTACTAATCTAGGAAAGATTAAGTGGCGTTCCTATGTTCAGCCTGGAGATCGGATGCACGTTGAGGTAGAAGTCATAGATCGCTTGAATGATAAGCTGCAAATGAAAGGGAGCATCAAGGTAGCTGATAAGAATGTTGTGACGGTTGGGATAATGTCATTCCAAGCTGTACCAACGACGCTGGAAACAAAACAATGTCTAGCATCTTATTGGAAGCTGCGTGGTGCGCAAGAGGTGATTGTCGTATGAAGAGAGTTGTTGTGACAGGGATGGGGCTCGTATCCCCATTTGGTGTAGATAAGCAAGAGGTTTGGAATCGCATATTGAGTGGAGATTGTGCAGTCCAGCGCCTTTCCCATCTCAATGTAGAAAAGATGAATACACAATATGGCTATCCTATATCTGATTATGAACCAAAAGCGTACATCAAATCTGTGAAGAAGCTTAGGATGATGTCGCGCGGTGATTCCATGTGTTTTGCGGCATCAGCTCTTGCTATGCAGGATGCAGGTCTGCAGAAGGGGACAGTAGATGGTCAGAAAATTGGTCTGTTTGTTGGAGGGAGTAAAGAGCTGGATACGCCTGGAAGCGATCTAGTGGAAGCCATTATTGATACGGAGAAACAGACAATTAGTGATTTTGCGATGAAGGTAAGAGATTCGGTGCATCCATTATTTTTTGTGAAAGGATTACCAGCCTCTTCTTTGTTTTATATATCTGAGGAATATGATTTGCGTGGACCCAATTGCTATTACATGGGTACGGCGAATGTAAGCTCAGTTGCTATAGGTAATGCTGCTAGAGCGATTTCGATGGGTGAGGCTGATGTTGCTTTAGCGGGTGGATTCGCAGATCCTTTGACATGGTGGAACTACATGAAGGTTGATGGTATGGGTGTACTCAATCGCGAGACGGATGATGAGCAGAAATATTATCGACCATTCGATATGAAACGTAAAGGTGCTTTATTAGGCGAAGGATCAACGATGTTAATTGTAGAGGAGCTTCAACATGCGCTTGCCCGTGGTGCTCATATCTATGGTGAAGTAATTGGTTATGGTAATGGTACAGATTGCGATAGTATCGTGAAGCCTTCGGAAGAAGGAATTGGTTTACAGACAGCGATTAAGAAGGCACTGAAGAAGAGTGAGCTTGCACCAAACGATATTCAATATATTTGTGCACACGGCAGCGGGACAAAAAGTGGGGATGAGTCGGAGGCAAGAGCAATCTCTTCTATATTTTCCGCAAGTCATACTGCTGTTAGCTCGATTAAAGCTAATGTTGGTCACCAGTATTCTAATGCGGGTGCCTTTAATGCATATGCATCACTAATGGCAATCCATACGAAAAAGATGCCTCATACGCTGCATTTATCAAGTTGTGACCCCGCTTGGGATGTTGCTTTCGTTAAGCAGCAGCCAAAGGAAGGGAAGATTAGTTCAGTATTATCTCTTGCCAGAGGTCTAGAAGGAGAAAATACAGCACTTATTTTTAGGGAATATAAGTAGTTTTATGGATCTGGGAGGGGAAATAGTGAGCACAAAGAAACAAAGAGTAGTCGTAACAGGTCTAGGAGCCATTACGGCAATTGGGGCAAATACGAATGAACTGTGGGATTCTGTAGTAAGTGGTATTCACGGTATACACAAGGTTGATTCTCTTAATATGGATGGATATATGACTAGTATTGCGGGAGAGGTTAAATTCCCGTTAGAGGAATTAGATTTTTTGAAGGAACGTAGAACGTTTGATAGAGCTATTGAATTTGCTTTACATGCAGGGCAAGAGGCATTACAATCTGCGAATCTTTTAGGACAATTGCCTGAAGATACTGGTTGTGTAATGGGTACATGTCTAGGTGGAGCAAATAGCTGGGAGCAATGGCTTAATCTAAGAACGAAAGGTGACCATGCTGAGCCGGCTTTGTGGCAGCAGTTAAGATTTAATGGAATAGCTGAATCGGTTGGCTCTGCATTTGGAATTTATGGTCCTGTTGTGACGATTTCAACCGCGTGTGCCGCTGGTGGAAATGCTATTGGTCATGCGGCGGACTTAATTCGCAGCGGAAAGGCTTCAGTTGTATTGGCTGGAGGAGCAGATGCTTTATCGATACTTGCTGTCGCTGGTTTTCATTCGTTGCAGTCCTTGTCGAGTGAGGCTTGCAAGCCTTATTCAGGAGATCGGGATGGACTCTCACTTGGTGAAGGAGCGGGAATTTTAGTTCTGGAAAGTGAGGAGCATGCAAGAGCCCGTCAAGCTAATATTTTTGCGGAAGTATTAGAATTTGGTTTGTCTGCGGATGGCTATCATCCAACAGCACCACACCCAGAAGGAGAAGGTGCCAGCCGTGCCATTCGCAATGCAATTGAAAAAAGTGGTGTTCAGCCTGCAGACATTGATTATATTAATGGGCATGGAACAGGAACGCCGAAAAATGATAGTGCGGAGACAATGGCAATCAAGCGGGCACTCGGAGAAGATGCGGCACAACAATTGAAGGTTAGCAGCACCAAATCCATGATTGGGCATTTATTAGGTGCCGCTGGAGCAGTAGAAGGAATTATAACTGTCCTATCTTTATTTCATAATATTATCCCACCTACAGCAAACTTCACTACGCCAGATCTAGAATGCAATCTAGATTACACCCCTAATATGGCATTACATCAACAGCAACTAGACTATGCAATCTCCAATAATTTTGCCTTCGGCGGCAACAATTGTTCAGTTGTCTTCCGAAAATATGATCCGCATTCAGTAATGACATTAACGAGCCTCGAAAAACAGCCAGGAGAACGAATTGTTATTACAGGTATCGCGCAAATTGGTGCTGCAGGTACGGATATAGAAGCCTTTTGGAAAGCTGTAACTGCATCAGAGGCTAGTCTTTTCTCTGAAGTTGGCGATGCAGATGACATGAATACCGAAGTGGGTGCTATTCAGCGTTATGATTCTACAGCTTACATTGCTAGAAAAGAAGCTAGAAGAATGGATACGCTAGGTAAGCTCACAGTATCGGTAGCAATGGAAGCATTGAAGGATGGCCAATTAGCACTTACCTCTGAAAATGCTTCACGTGTGGGTGTTATTTTGGGAACAGCAAATGGAACGATGGAAAGTCTAGAAAACTTTTATATTCCTGTCATGAATGAAGGAGCGGCAGCAGCTAATCCTGCATATTTCCCAAATACCGTTTTTAATCAAGCGGCAGGACAGGTTGCGATGCATACACAAGCTCTAGGAATTAGCTCCACGGTTGTGGATGGTCATGCTTCTTTCTCCTCCTCAGTATGTATGGCATATGAGCATTTGAAAAATGGTGATGCCGATGCGATTGTATCTATTGCAGCAGATGTACTTACTCCCCTTGTTATTAGCGGTTATAAGGATTTAGGCTGGTTAGAAACTAGTGGAGCAAGCGAGACGATAGAGCATCAGCAAGCAAAGTTAACGATCGGTGAAGGTGCAACTGCGATTATCGTTGAGACACTTACAAGTGCATTAGCGCGTAAGGTTCCTATTTATGTGGAAATTAAGGGCTATGGAAGAACCTACGATGCTAGTTTGGATGGCAGTATTGATCAGTCTGGTAGAGGAATTGAAAGAGCAATGGAGATAGCGTTGGACGAGAGCGATGTTTCAACTGCTCAGATAGACGCTGTATTTGTAGCGCAATCAGGTCTGGCTGCTGCCGATCTTGGAGAAAGAGCGGGTATGGCAAGTTTATTCCATGATGCTAATCCTTACGTATCATCTTGCAAGCCGGTAATGGGTGAAGCACAAGGTGCAGCCGCAGGATTCCAGATGATAACGGCTATTTTGTCGATGGAGAATGGTCGTCTACCGCAATTAACTGAGGGAGCGGCAACACAAATCATAGATGCCAATGTCGAACAAGTACTTGTAAATGCAGTTTCTTTAACAGGTTCAAATTCAAGCATATTACTGTGTAAATATAAATAAGGTGGGGAATTAGAAATGAATGTTGTCAATATTTTGAGTATCGCAACCTATTTGCCAGGAGAGCCAGTTTCGAATCAAGTATTAGAGCAGAAAATTGGAATATTGGATGAGGAATTGATGGATCAGGTAGGTGTTAATGAACGCTATTGGACGACAGATCCTGATACAGGGAAAATTCGTGAATCCAATAGTGAAATGTCAGCAAAATCAGCGAGAGCAGCAATCGAGAAGGCAGGCTTGAATGCTGAGGATATTGATCTTATCGTTATGTCTACATGTAGTCCAGACTATCCGTTACCAGCGACGGTTACCCAGGTTCAGGATTTATTAGGATTAAGAAGAGTGGCAACAATGGAAGTTCGCTCCGGCTGCTGTGGTGCAATTCAAGCATTGGATATTGCCAAGCTGTATCTAAGCTCTGGTCAATATCGGACCGCGCTTGTTATTGGCACGGAAGTAATCTCACCGGTGCTCTATCAAATGTATGGGAATAAGGAGCAGGATTCAATTCGACTGCGCGATAAGCTATGCATTTATTCCTTTGGTGATGGTTCAGCAGCTATGGTACTACAAGCAAGCGAAATAGCTAAGGGTCATTTTATTGGATCGAGCACACTTGCATGTGTAGGTGGAGGCAAAAAGCCAGGTATGATGGTGCCGCTTGGAGGAACAGCTATTCCTTTAACGCATGAGGCACTTGATAAAGGACTATTTTCATTAAAAGTCGATTTTTCGGGATCAGCAAAATATACAGCGGAAGTTCTGAATGAAGGATTTACAGATACATTGCAAAAAGCAGGCTTAACAGCAAAGGAAATTCAAAGCTGTATTATTCCCGAAGGTAATACGGGCTATTTGCGAGATGATTTGGAGCGATCTGGTTGTTTGACAGATGAGTGGCTAGAAATAGAGAAGCGAGTGTATGACAACTTGAACTACGTTGGAAATACAGGTTCACCTGCTGTGATGCTCGCTTTTGAGCATGCCGTCCGCGAAGGCAAAGTTAATCAAGGTGATAATGTCATGTTTCTAGCGATTGAGACAAGTAAATGGTTATTTGCTGGCACTGTTTTTCAATGGAAAGGTGTCTAACACATGATAACCTATGATGCACTGATTATTGGCTCGGGACTAGGGGGGTTAACCGCAGGAGCGATATTAGCTGAAGCGGGAAAGAAGGTACTAGTACTAGAACAACACTATGTAGTAGGTGGTTGTGCTAGCTCTTTTCGTCGTAAAGGCTTTTTGTTTGATGCAGCCGTGCACCTCATTGGTGGCTGCGAACAGGGAGGAGAGCTACAACGTATTTTTGAAAAGCTCGGCATTGAGGACGAAATCTCATTTATTCCAGTTGATCCGATGTATGTTGTACGTGTAGATAATGATTCATATGAGATACCTGCCAATCTTGATACACTAGCAAATTCTATGGTTGCTTGGTTTCCTGAGGATCGAGCTGCAATTATAGCGACGATTGAAGAAATCAAACGATTGGGCTCTTATATGTTGAATGTTGGAGCCTCCGATGAGGACGATAGCATTGTCGAAAAACTGCTAGAGATCAACCGCCTTTCGTTCGCAGAATATTTAGAAGGAAGGTTTCAAAATCCAAAGACAACCTTCGTATTAAGCTCATTATCGCCTTACGCAGGAATAGGACCGGAGCAACTATCTACTACTTACATTATGAGCACAATGGTTTCATATCATGGAGGGGCTAATTATGTGCTTGGTAGTTCACAAAAGATAGCAGATACGTTGAAGCAATATATAGAGTCAAGAGATGGAAAGGTCCAATTAAGACGCCGCGTTGAAAGGATCGTACTAGAGGATGGTCGGATAAGTGGGGTAATTGACCACAAAGGAAATGAGTACAAAGCAAAAATCATCGTGTCTAATGCTGATATGAAAAACACTTTAACCCGCTTAATTGATGAAAATATATTACCTCATGCTTATCGAAAACGGGTAAATCAGCTGCAGCCTTCACATTCTAGTGTTGTTCTTTATGCAGCAGTTCGTAAGGATGAATGGATTGAACAACTACCTCATGAATTATTTTGGTTTCCAAACTATGGATTAGATGACGCATCTCGATTATATGATCCTACCCAAACGGAATGTTTACCTTGGATGTCTATATGCAGTCCAACGCATTCTGATCAAACGCTAGCGCCGGAAGGTTATGCGATAGTCTCGATAATGGCGCTTTGTCATGCAGAGCAAATCGAGCAGCTTCGTGATGAGTACGGTAAAGGTTTTATTGAAAATAATTTTTTGAAAATGATCGAGCAGGTGCTGCCGGGATTTAGCGAAAAAATTCATTTTTTTGAGCTGGCAACGCCTCGTACAATCGAACGGTATACGTTGAATCAATCAGGCGCCATATATGGCTGGAAGAAAACAAATGATCAAAGATGGGCGGCTGAAATGGGACCTAGAACCCCAATTCCAGGCTTATATTTGGCAGGGCACTGGACTAGAAATGTTCACGGAGTATATGGGGTTATGAAATCAGGTCGTCTTACAGCGGAAGCGCTAGTGTAATGTCTCTGTATAAAGCGTAATGACTAAGCTGTCTAGGAGGCAATATGAATAAGTGGCGAAATAGTAAAATAATGACCATTTCATGTTTGGGTTTATTCATGGCTATGCTGGATACTTTAATCGTAGGAGTAGCACTACCACAGATTGAGCTAGAATTGCAGACGACTATGGTACATTTGGAATGGATAATGAACGCATATACGTTAATCTTTGCGGTTGGCATGATTCCATTCAGCTTATTAGCAGAACGCTTTGGCAGAAGAAAAGGTTTCGTACTAGGTCTAGCATTGTTTACGACAGGCTCATTACTTGCAGGGATAAGTGAATCCGTTTATACACTAATTATAGCGCGAAGCATTCAAGGGCTTGGTGCTTCTGCTATTATGCCGATAAGCTTAACGCTTATATATACTGCTTTTCCCGTGGAAAAGCGCGCTATAGCAGTGGGCCTGTGGTCCGGAATATCAGGTCTTGGTCTTACGATTGGCCCGTTGGTAGGCGGTATCATATTGGCTTACTACCCATGGGAGATGATCTTTCTTGTAAATGTACCTATCGGGATTATTGCTATTATTTTAAGCTTCCGATGGATTAGCGAATCCTTTGGCATCAAGAAGCGTTTCGATGTAGTTGGGGCGCTGCTACTAACTGTTGGCTTATTGGGAATTGTATATGCCTTAATTACTGGAAATCTACTAACATGGAGCCACTATTCGATCATAGCAGGTGCGATTGGTGGAACGCTATCACTAATTATGTTTTTGATCTGGGAGATGAGATGTGATTATCCGTTAATCACCTTGCGATTATTTCGCTATCGCTCCTTTACGGTTACGAACTTTGTAGGTTTTTGGATGAGTGCAGGTATTTTTGGTTCCATTTTTGTGCTGACCTTATTTTTGCAGCAGGTGCAAGGATATAGTCCACTGGAGGCCGGCGTACGTGAAATGCTATGGACGACGATGACGATGATCGCTGCACCAGTTGCAGGTATGCTCATAAATAGATATCTAATTCGTTCCGTACTTATGACAGGACTGCTGCTGCAAGTGTTGGCATTATGCAGCTTCGGTATTGTTGTTGCGCAATTAGGTCCGTTTTTCTCATTCGGTTACTTAGCTCCAGGAATGATATGTGCAGGTGTAGGCATGGGATTTTGCTTTACCGGTATTCAGCATGGTGTGCTGGAATCTATTCCGGAGGCGTATGCAGGTGAAGGATCTGGCGTTAGCAACGCATTGAGGGAGCTTGGTGGAGTATTCGGTATCGCGATTGCAGGTGTCGTATTTCATAGTAAGGGAGTTGTTACTGATGGGCAATCGTTTGCTGATGCCCTAGTACCTACAGTATTTGTTTGTGCAGGAATGATCTTTTTGGCAAGCCTTTCCATGCTAATTCTTTATATAAAACCCCGCTATGCACAAACAACCCATAGTGAACAAGGATGAAAATCTACTATAAAGACTACTGCTGTTCATAGAAAAGGGCTAGTTGCATGCTATCATTTACAATTTGTAGGAAAAGACTCAATATTTAGAGAGTGGTGAAGGGATCAGCTAACGCTTCCGATGTAACGTATCATTGGCAAGAAAGTTGCATTGAGAAGTAGATATGAAAAGTTTTAGGGGGAGAGAGAGTGCTTGATTTTATTTTGAGGAATCGCAAAGTAACGATACTGTTTTTCATTATGGCTACGATTGTTGGTAGCTTAAACTTTCTGACGATGCCAAAGCGAGAAAATCCCGAGGTGTCTTTGACCATTGCTTTAGTACAGACGATATATCCAGGGGCATCCCCGGAGAAGGTAGAACAGTATGTGACCATTCCGATTGAAGAGAGTATTAAAGATATTTCTAAGATTGTGCGTGTAGATTCCACGTCATCCTTGAATGTTTCTACTATTATTGTAGAAATAGAGCCTGGCAGTGATGATGAGAATCGTAAGGTTTGGGATCTATTACGACAAAAGGTACAGCTAGCGGAAAATAAATTGCCGGATGATTCTAATAAGCCGGTTGTTATTGATAACCTGAATAATATTGCTCAGCAATTTTTTCAGTTTGCAGTAAGCTCACCTGAACAATTAGAAGAGTTAAGAGTCCTTGCAGAGAAATGGAAGTTTGAGCTAGGGCAGATCTCAGGTGTGAGTGGTGTAGATGTTATCGGTTTACCTGAGCAGGAAATAGCGATTTATCTCGATACAGAGAAGCTAGATCAGCTAGGGTTGCCGTGGGGAAGTGTTGTTCAGGCAATTACAAATGATAATAATCGAGTACCGCTGGGGGGAGTTCAAGAAGGTGAAACTTACTCCTATCTGAAGCTAAGCGGAGAATGGGAATCCATTGATGATATTAATAAAATAATCGTATTTCAGAATGAAAGTACCTTACTACGTGTAGAAGATCTGGCTACTGTAGAAAAAGCAGGTGTCAATAACAATGCTCTAGTTCAATATAATGATCTTTATGCAGTTTCAATCGTAATCAACTCTAGTAGTGGAGTTGATATCCCTTCCTTGCAAAACAAAATTGATAAAGTTGTTTCCCCTTTAAAGGAAGAGCTTCCATCCCATGTTCAATTGATTTCGGAGTTCTCGCAAAAAGAAAGTGTCGATCGTCTATTTCTTGATTTAGGTAAAGAGTTATTGATCGGTATGATCATTGTTATTATTATTTGCTCGCTAGGACTATCGTTCATAACTTCCTTGATTGTAGCACTGGCAATACCAGTGTCTGTTGCGATTGGATTTATCCCAATTGAATTTTTCGGCGTTGATTTGAACCAAATCTCGATTGTTGCGTTAATAATCGTACTCGGTATTTTGGTAGATGATGCTGTCGTTGTGAATGATAGTATACAACGGCGTCTATCACTTGGAGATTCACCGCTGGAAGCATCGATTAAAGGAAGCAAGGATGTAGCCATCTCGATAACGACAGCTACATTAGCTACCATTGCATCATTTGTTCCATTGTATTTTATGACAGGAAATGTCGGTAACTTTATTCATCCACTTCCTGTAGTGATCACACTTACGATGATTGCTTCTTTAATTGTCTCGGTTACAGTTATTCCAATTTTCCGGATGTGGATTAGTGAACGAGTACTTAGGAAACAGAAGAAGACAAAGATAAACTTTAATACATCGGGTCTGCTAGGAAAGCCGATTCATCGATTAAGCTTGTTCTACGAAAAACAAATTATACGTTTTATAAAAAGACCTGTGCTGACAGCGGTGGTTGCTCTTGTAGTTGGAAGCACCAGTCTGGGACTATTCCCACTGCTAGGCATGCAGTTTTTCCCTAAGGCAGAAAGAGAAATCATGCTAATTGATTTCAGTTTGCCGATTGGTACTTCTGTTGAGAAAACGCGAGATGTACTGAATGATGCTTCAGAATGGATAAGAGAGCAACGGGGCGTGAATTCAGTAACATTATATGCAGGGAGAATGACGCCTAAGTTCTACTATTCTGAGACTGGAGGCTATGGCGAAAATATAGGCCAACTATTTGTGAAAATTGATATGGATCAAATTAAAACAAAGGATATGCTTCAGCCATGGCGCGAAGCGCTGCAGGATAAGTTGCCAGGTGTAGAAATTGTAGCAAGGGAGCTGGAGCAAGGACCACCAGTAGGTGCGCCAATTACCGTTAGTATTACTGGCGATGATTTGACAGTATTGCAAGAGCTTTCACTTCAAGTTAAAGATCAGTTAGCAGGTATTGAAGGTGCGATTAATATCTCAGATGATATGGGATCGAGTATGCCCATCATTTTGTTTGATATTGATCAAGAGCAATTACAACAAAATGGAGTAGCGGAAAAGGATGTCTCTACTACTCTGCGCCTGCTTAGTGAAGGAATTAAAGTAGCCAACCTAATCGATAATAAGGACCTGTTAAATGTTGTATTACGGGTCAAGCATGATGAGCAGTCTGAGATTATGGATGCCTTCTCCAAATTGTCTGTTCCATCGAAATTTGGTACTCCAGTCAAGCTGAAGGAATTTGTAGCTGTGGAGCGTGATGAGCAGGTGCATTCGATTCAGCATGAAGATGCCCGTCGAGTAGTTACTGTGCGCAGTTATAATGAAGGAAAGCTTGCAAGTGAAATTACTGAAGAATTGAATACAAAATTAGCAGCAATAAATATTCCCGAAAACTACTCAGTGCTTGTAGGTGGAGAGAATGAACAACGAGACGATGCGTTCAATTCAATTACTAAGCTATGGATTGTTGTCATTCTATTGATTTATATTTTAATGGTTAAGCAGTTCAAATCATTGTCTATCCCATTAATCATTTTGATGTCCGTGTACTTAGCGCTTGGTGGAGCTTTAATCGGACTATTTCTAACAAACTCACCGCTAGGTTTTATGGCATTTATGGGAATTGTAAGTTTAACGGGTATTGTGGTTCGCAATGGTATTATTTTAATTGAGTTTATCGAGCAGGAGAGAAAGCGGGGCAGTACCTTGCAAGATGCTGTCGCGAGTGCTGGAAAGGTTAGATTGCGGCCAATACTAATAACGACCTTTACAGCGGTAGGTGCATTAACTCCAATGGCTATAGATGGTGGATCACTGTTTAAGCCGATGGCCGTAGCTATTATTTCAGGATTGCTCTATTCTACATTGTTGACGCTGATCGTTGTTCCTGTCATGTATGTCATTATTGCTAGAAGAAGAGAAAAGAAAGTATACAAATCGCCTAGTCGTAGTATAACGGAGCAACCACCGGTATAAGAAAGTAATCAATAGTAAGAACATAAAGTGGGCTCAATAGTTATTGAGGCCTGCTTTATGTTTTCTAGGCAAATATCATTCATATGAGGTATCATGAGAGTATCGAATAAGGTTTTAGCGTCTTTTATACTTCTTTGATATTAATCGGCTTGTCATTTACAATAGAGTAAGGCATAGCCTGTACTTATCAATTGAAGGAGAGTGCATAGAAATGTATGAAGTTGCAATTATCGGGGCTGGTCCAGCAGGAGCTAGCGCGGCGTTATTTACTGCAAAAGCAGGGAAGAAAACGATTGTTTTTGATAGCGATAAAGGTATGACGAAACGTGCATGGTTTGAGAATTTTTATGGTATTATGGAAATTTCAGGACCAGAGCTAGTTGAAACTGGTATTAAGCAATTTCAGAAATTTGGTGCACAATACAAAGAAGACACTATCGTTTCGATCGAGAAAACTGACGGTGGTGCAGTAGTAACTACAGCAAATGGTGACACTATCGAAGCTAAGCATCTTATTATAGCTTCTGGAATCCATACGGATCTTGCGGAGCAATTAAGTATTGCTACAAAAGCAGGCACAGAGCCCCGCATCAAAACAATTCTTGATGTCGATGCACAAGGGAAGACGAATGTTGAAGGGATATGGGCAGCTGGTACATGTACAGGAGTAAGTGTTCATGCGATCATTACTGCTGGCGATGGTGCAAAGGTTGCTATAAATGTGATTAGTGAATTGAACGGCGAGCGTTATGTCGATCACGATATGATGAAGGCTTAATGATCATAGTTTAGCAACATTGAAAATGATCATATTATAGAAAGATTGAAGCGGAAGAGGCTGGGACAGAACCAGTCTCTAAAGTAAACAAAGACGGTGAAATCGACTGAGATTTCACCGTCTTTGCTTTTGGCTATGCCTTTGGGGCAGAATTCCTATGCCCTCCTCACATATTTTCTTAAATTTACTGCCATTAAGGCTAAACCAATATCATGTTCAACCTTCCTTTTACCTCTTAGATTAAAACGAGTGAAACCCAAATTAGCCTTCAAAAAGGCGAAAACAGGCTCCACATCAATTTTTCGTTGACGGTAAATCGCCCCTGTTTCTTCTTCTGAAAGCTTCGTTCTCACATATGCTTTTTGTGTTTCCCACTCTTCATTGATCACGAGTGTACGGTTTGAACCTATTTCTGCTTTTGTACATTCCGCTCGAAATGGACAACCTGTACAATCCTCGCATTCATATAACTTGAAGTTACGCTGAAAGCCTGTTTTATCCTTACGATAGGTATGACGAATAAACCTCATTTGCTTCTCATTCGGACAAGTATAGCTATCCTCACTTGCATCGTAAGCCCAGTTGCTAGGGAGCAGGGGGTTCTTTTTAGTTTTCGTTTTTTGTTCCTGTCTTGAATGTGCATGAGTGATGAGCGGTACACGTTGTCGCTTTGTTAAGATGTCATCATAGTTCTGTTGGCTGCCATAACCCGCATCGGCAACAATATGCTTAGGTAAAACAAAATAATGTTGCTCAATCGCATCAAGAAAAGGACGGAGTGTTTTCGTATCGGTTGGATTAGGGTATACTCCGTAGGCTAACGCGTATTGTCCTTCTGTTGCAATTTGTACATTGTAACCAGCCTTCAGTTGACCGTTTTTCATATAGTCATCTTTCATACGCATAAAGGTCGCATCTACGTCTGTTTTCGAGTAGCTATTTCGTTGCCCAAACCTGATCTCATCCTGTTGGTATTTTTGTTTACGCACTAGCCATTCTCTTATTTGCTTCAGTTGTTGTTTAGGTGTTTTACGCTCACGACGGAGTTGTTTTCGTTCCATCCCATCGGTAGAATCATTTATGTTTTCAGTATAGCCTTCAACAACCTCTTCAAGTTGCTGTGCTACCTGTCCTAGTTCTTTAACTGAAAGTTCTTCGTCACTTTCTTTCTCTATCTCAGGTATAATGTGTGTTTCAAGAAGTTGACTATACAATTGATTCGACTGTTCAATTAATCTCGAGTGATGCCTCTGGACTGCCTTTTTCCATACAAACGTAAATTTATTAGCATTAGCTTCAATTTTAGTGCCGTCAATAAAGATTGCCTCTTGCTTAATCAGCTTCTCGTGAACAAGCTGACAACGGAATTGCACAAAGCATAGACGAAGAAGCTCCTTCATCTCAGGATGGATGCGGAAACGATTGATGGTGCGGTAGCTTGGTTCATAGCTTTGAGCAAGCCACATCATACGCATACTATCTTGTGTAAGTGCCTCAATTTTACGACCTGAGAAAGCCGATTGCGTATAGCCACATAAGATGAGCTTCAACATCATTCTAGGGTGGTAGGATGGACAACCTGAATGACGAAGGAAAGAAGTGAACGCTTCGTCAGGTATACTTTCAACTAAATGATGAATGGTAAAGGCAATGTCTTTTTCATGTAATTTAACTTCTACATCTAGGGGCAAAATTAATTGATTCATGTTATAATTTTTATACATTAGGGATACCTCTTTCTGTTGGATTTGGTTGTGGTGACTTCATTTTAACAAAAGGTATCCTTTTTGTATTTAAAAAGTTAACGCCGATGACATTTTACTTTCGTAAAACGTCATCGGCGTTTTTAGTTAGGCTAGGGTTATGTCCCAGACTCTTTATTTTATTGGAGAATTATGATGAATAAGAACGTCCCTCAATTAAAATCCGCTAATCACCCCTGAATGCTGGGATTTGGAGCGATTGATTGAGTAGAGATTGAGGCAAAAGAGAGAAAAAACCGAATGAATTCAGGAGGAAATACCTGAAATCAGTTCGGCTTGTTGTTAAACTTTATTAACTTTGTCCAGAGTGTATATGGTATACGTTAGAATTTAGTGGATGTTAACAACACCTTAAACCAGTGATATACATATCCCCTATCATGCATCAGATGTAACAATTATTCCATTGCGGTTTCTATTGAAGAAATAGCATCTTCTATATTCGATATCGCATCTTCCATTTCACTTATTGCATTTTCCATTGCTTCTCCTCGTTCTGATACTTGTAGACCTTCTGGAAAATTATCGAATGCATCCTGCTCTTCATCCCTGATATTCTCCAACTCTGAACTACAGTCATTTAGTTTATCTAATATTGATTGCAGTAATTTTCTACGGGTATTATTCATATTTAATTATCACTCTCTTTCAATACTGTATAAAACTATATTAATGATACTCAGTTTAAAATTAACTTGCAACAATAATGATTTTATTCTTTGTACTAACAATCATGCTATTGAGCCTACCTACATCCATAATTCGATTAAACTCATTTCCTTTCCCTCCACCAAAATTCCAACCTCAAAATCACATTCAGATTCCGAAAATTACAATTTGAAATCCCTACTATGTCCCCATAAAAATAGAGAACCTTCACTATGTAAAGATTCTCCCACTCGCTGGATATAAGATTCCTTGCTATAAATCATTCATTCTTCCGATCTAAAAACTGTTCCAGATCTTCTTCGTTCAAGTCAGATATCTGTTTCTTATGTTGTCTACAGTATTTCAACAACGCTCTTACTTTCACTTTTGGAGAATCATTTGTAGATGGTAAGGCGAACACGCCATCTGGGAAATCATCCTTCCATCTGTCTAATTCCTCAACCCGAAGCTCCTCTTTTATCTTAGCAATCATTTCAGGAGACTTACTGATCTCCATTAAATAACTCCATTCCTTCCCTTCTCGTCCCCACTGCCAATCATCCGTTCTATCGGGGTCACCATTTTCCAGCACAATCTGTTCATACGACCCACCATATCGTTTTTCAAAAAAGTTAATCGTCATAACGATTTCCTTCAGCCGTTCAAACTCATATTCCTCTTCATCCATTTCAATCGTATTAACCTCTTTCATCTGATTCAACAAGTATCGCTCAAGAACTTCACGTATAGGAACTTCTTTACCTGCTTCAGACAGCCAAATCGCCCTGTCAGATATGCGTTCAATATGTTTATCCATATCTTTAATCCTACCATTAGCAATCCATTTATCTACAGTAGCAATACTAACACCAAAAAAGATTGCTAACTGATCTAAGGTATAATGATTTGCTTCCATCATAGAGCCTCCTATTTTCGACAACTCTCACTCTCGCTTTTATCTGTAGTCGTTTCAAAACTGAAGACTCCTTCTCTCAACTTTATAATAACAAAACGAACATCCTTCTTCCTGAGACCGCATGGTATTATTCGTTATGTTGCTCTTCCCTTTCTTTATTCTATACCCAATGCAAATCGACTCTTCACATATACGAAAACTGCTTTTTTAATCCCTACTATGTCCCCATGAAAATAAGTCTCCCGCTCCCCCACTCCAACTCAAAAAACCTTCCCATCCCTACTCCCACAAGCCCTCCCAGCCTTTCCCCTATCTCTCCCCCTGCTCTAAAAAGCAATTTAAGTTTGAGATGAAACCCGAGAAAAACACCGAAAAATCCAAAAATATCGAGAAAAAAACAGAAAAAAGAGAAAAATAAGATTGAGCTGAAAACAGGAGGATAGGCAGGGGAAGTGCTTGGGGTTGAGAGAAAAGGAGAGTGAAAAATTGAGGAAAAAGCAGAAGAAAACATCCGAGAAATGCTTTAATGCCTGATTGAAAAACATGAGGAAAAGACCAAGAGTGCAGGCGTGGTGCGGGATTCTTGGAGTTTGCTGCGGAAATTTGAAAATTGAGAAAAGAATTGAGGAAGGAATTGAGGGGGAAGATTGATGGGAAGAAAAGAGAAAAAGAGCCGAGCGAGAATCAGGGGAAAAATCCTGAAAATCGGTCGGCTCAGTGGTAAACTTATTTTGCTGAGTGGCAAACATAGTGTGTGCAGGTGCAGACTCAAATTGTTGTCTACAACAACAACTCCAGCTTCCCCTACAAACTACTCAACTGTAACACTTTTTGCAAGGTTACGTGGTTTATCCACATCATGCCCTAACGCAAGCGACGCGTAGTAAGACAGCAATTGCAGCGGCACTACAGCTAATGCTGGAGTAAGCACTGGCAATGTCTTCGGAATGGCGAATACTTCATCCACGGATTTCGCAACTTCAGCTTCAAACCCTTGGTTCGTTACTGCAAGCACATGTGCACCGCGTGCTTTGACTTCTTTAATATTGCTTAATGTTTTCTCATATAGAGCCTCTTGAGTTACTAAAGCAATAACGGGAATTTCATCCTCAATCAATGCGAGCGTACCATGTTTTAACTCACCTGCTGGATAAGCTTCAGAGTGAATATAAGAGATTTCTTTCAATTTCAATGATCCCTCTTGTGCTACTGCATAATCTACGCCACGTCCGATGAAGAATAGACTTGTATGATGAGACATCGATTCAGCGACCTGCTTCAATACAGAAGCTTGCTCGAGGATGCTCTCCACTTGCTCTGGAAGTGCTGTTAATCCTTCAATAATATGAGTAAG
>DXHF01000172.1 GCA_019113605.1 Candidatus Paenibacillus intestinavium | reverse complement strand
GTAAAGGAGATTTGTACCGATTATACGAAATACCTTGGGCACGTTTACGGCTTTGCTGTCAGTCAAGACGAATCCATGCGCAAGAAGTTACTGTCAGATATGAAACGCCTTAAACTTTCTGAAGCGATGGTGCAGCAAGAACTGTATAAAGTCGCAACCAACGAAAATGCTAAATATCAATATTCTCGCCTATTAAACCCCGATGCAAATGAGATCAATCGAAGCACTTTCGATTATATGGTAAAGGCATGCGAAACCGCTCCTGATTTTGCTATCCCTAGCTGGGGCGTACTGGTGGCGAGCAATGCCGTTAATAAAGAAGACGTTGGAAGAAATGGCATTGATTCAATCAGAAACGCCCCGGGAATGCGCCATCAAAACGTGCAGGGTACGCTTGAAGAACGAGCTAGGGGGCCGGGTGTAGCTCCATAACTTAATGAATAATATTATATTCTCTGGGCATAGTGGACCTAATAATATGGACTATGCCTATAATATCTAAATTCAAAAGGATAAAAATATGAAATTGTATAAGTCATTGTATAGCTTTTTATTAATGTCCTCTTTTCTGCCATTATCAGCAATGGCAGGTTCTACCGTTTGGACGGTAGGAGGTGAGCAAGGGTGGAGAGAAATCTCTGCAACCAATGACGATGGTTATACAATTAACTTTTCTTGTGATGCTGGAGCAAGGGAAGGTTCCGAAGATCATATCGCTGGAAGAAATTTGTATGTAAGTGGAGGGAAAGAGAATGCTGATTTTTCTACACGCGACACAATTTCTCGTAAAGCTGATGTAATTACCTTAATTGTTGGTCCGGATAGCTTTAATATTGGTACGCAAAACACTGCTCCAAATCGTAGGGAATGGTATTCTTTTTGGAAGTCAGCGTCAGCCACAAAAGAAAAAAATATGGATGTATATATCGGATCGCGTCGAATTACATCATTCTCTCTTGATGGAATTTCAAGTATTTACAAGGAAGCTAAAAATGATGGATGTTTAAAGCAAGATGACGGTGAATAAAGTGAAGGATATTAAAAAACTTGCACTTGGCTCAGTAAGCGATCTCTATAATAGAGATTCAAATATTACTTGGCGTGATAACTTAAGTAAAATCAAAATGCCAGGATATACATCGGCAAGTGATTTATTAAAATCAGAATATGCTTCTAATAATTTGGTTAGACAGTTGGCACAACTGCAAAAAAACGCAATCATTCCATCGTATAAAGAACATATGGCAATCTTGCACAGACAGTTAAGAATATCGCGACATGCTCAAGAACAACTTGCAAAGTTGAGTACACAAGCCTTAATTAGTGATTCTATTCTAAAACAGTTTTCGCATAGATCGAATTTGGCAGAAATAGGCAACGAGTATCGTAAACATATTGATATTTTACAGAAACAGGCTCTGGCTTTTTTCCCGCGTGATGCCAATAAATACATTCAAATGCTAAGGAAACAGGCAGAAATTGCTATGCCGTTACGAAACCAGTTCGAGATGCTTAATAAGCAAGCTGGTTTAAATAACATGCAGGCGATGTTTAATGAATTAAGACAACATGTAAATTATAAGACAGATTTAAATAATGGAATAGCACTATTATTAAAACAATATACTCTGGCAAAAGGTTCTCCATTGCATCAAGTAATGGAGCAAGGTCTTTCATCTATTGCACAGGCTTATGCTGAAGGTGCTACTGAAACATCACACACGAAAAGTAATGTTCAAAACAAAGGATTAAATAAATATAGCTCAAAGTTTGTTGATTCATTTAAAGAGCTTCCTTATCCACTGCAATGGTTACTAATGGTTATATTTTCTCAAGTTGTGTTTGGTGCTTTTATTGATTACGGAAAAGAGAAAACTTTGCTGGGAATACACAAGGCAGAATCATATGTTATATCGCTGTTTGAGGATAAACCAATATCAAAACAACAAATAATTAAAGAAAACAAAGAAATTAGTTGGGAAGAACTCAATGGTTTTCGTTTTATAACTGGTGAGAACGTAAGATTACACGTCAGTCCTTCTATAAATAGTGAGGTGATTGAATGCATTGGCAAAAATACTATAGTGGCTGTTTTAGATAAAAAAGATCGCCAATGGCTTTTCGTGCAGGTTAAATCAGGGGACGAGTTTATTACTGGATGGATTACACGAACATACACAAAGCCTCTTAAGGCTTGAATTTTATCACCGTATCTTGGGGCTGGGTGTTGATGACGATGTGCTACTTGAAGTCCTTGAATTTTTTAACGCAGCATCTGAAATGTGTAGACTGACCGGTAACAAATGACAACTCGTAGAATCGGTTAACACACCAGATTCTACGAGGTATCCATGACACCACGACAATTACTCGAAGACGTCAAATCACGCTTCACACCTTTGATTGCGGATGAACCTGCTTTACTGGAATCCCTGCTAAGAAAAGCATTGGGAACCTACCAGGATAGGGCGGGGCACATCAAGCGGATACGCTTCACCGATCAGGCCAGTAAATCACTTGCTTGCCCAGCTGATTTTCTTGCGCTCGTATCGGTTACAGATCACACCGGCGATCTTGTCTACTCCGATGTTTACGATGGGAATATCGGGCTTGAAGATACTCATCGAGCGGTATACCCGCTGAATGTGTCATATCTGGCTAATTTACGTGATATGGATCTGGATAATGGGGAAGTGCCACCTGAAATCATTGGGTTACTTTCTGACTATCTGGAAGTGCTAATCGCAATACCTAACACTGATCGCCTGCGAAGAATATCTATCGCGGGGAAACTCGATGCCAGTAATTTAT
>DXHF01000171.1 GCA_019113605.1 Candidatus Paenibacillus intestinavium | reverse complement strand
TATCCAAAACGTTCAAGAGAAAGATGCTGATCCAGAAGCAGAATGGAACACAGCAATTGAGAAAATCAAAAATCTTGAAAAACGTAGCTAACTAAAAGTTCATTATTACAATAATAAGATCAAGATCGCAGGAAACTCCTGCGATCTTGAATTATTAATTCCTACTTGGAGGTGCCATATGTCTTCAACTGCACAGACATCGATAACTACTGCAGTTCCCAATAAAAAACGTTTATCAGAGCGTAAGAGAGATAATGTCTTTGCTTATTTGTTCATTTCACCCTTCTTTTTATTATTTGCTGTTTTTGGGTTGTATCCAATACTATTTACTGTTTACTTATCATTCTTTAAATGGGATGCACTTGGTCCAATGAAATATATAGGATTACAAAACTACCAGTTTGTAATCGAAGATTCTATATTTTGGACTTCCTTTTCTAACACCTTAATTATTAGTCTTATGGGTACCGTTCCGCAATTAATTTTTGCATTAGTAATAGCTGTATTTCTTAACTCTGCCTTTACAAAATTCAAACAAGTTTTTCGTGTCCTATATTTCATGCCCAATATTACTTCAATAGTAGCCGTAACCTTAGTTTTTAGTGCTATTTTTAGTAATAATGGTATGGGTAACTGGGTATTAGATCTACTTGGTATTGATCCTATGGCTTGGAATTCAGGCTGGTGGGGTGTGAAAATAGCAATTGCTACGATGATAATGTGGCGCTGGGCTGGTTATAACATGGTTATTTACTTATCTGGATTACAAAGTATACCAACCGATTTATACGAAGCAGCTCGTATTGATGGCGCAGGACGTTTTCAGCAGCTTACTAAAATTACACTTCCTTTATTAAAACCATTTATTATTTTTACCGTGCTTATGTCTACGATTGGATCACTACAATTATTTACAGAGCCTTTCGTATTTTTAGGGCAATCTGGAACTAGCTCTACTCGATTAGAAGGAATTACAATGGTTGTGTATTTGTACACTGAAGCATTTGGTAACAACTTCTTTGGTACTGCTGCTGCAACTGCAGTTATTCTACTGATATTCACATTCTTATTCTCTATGGTTAATATGTGGGTTTCTAATAAACTAGGCGGAGATACGGAGGGATAAATGCGATGAAAGCAAGTCTCGGTGATAAACCTAATACTCTTACAACAATTTTTTACTATATTTTCTTAGCTATTGGTGCCATAATATCAATTTTCCCTTTTTATTGGATGTTCGTTATTGCCTCTAATCCTCGTGGCGCGGCATCGCATATTCCTCCAATTATTACAATAAGTGACCAGTTTATTAATAACTTTAATAAAGCTTTAGAAAAAACAGAATTTTGGACTGCCTTTGGTAACTCCTTATTTGTTTCATCTGTCGTTACTGGATCTGTTGTACTTTTTTGTTCCCTTGCAGGATATGCATTTGCAAAATACAATTTCAAATTCAAAAACTTTATGTTTTTCTTTGTTATAGGTACATTATTCATACCACAACAGCTTAGTGTTCTGCCAACGTATGTAATTATGGCAAAACTGCAATGGATCGATACTTATAAAGCACTTATTGTCCCTGCGATGGTTAATGCATTTGGTATTTTCTGGATGAGACAATATATTTCAAGCTCTGTTCATTCAGAATTATTAGAAGCAGGTAAAATTGATGGCGCAGGACACTTCCGAATCTTCTTTACCATTGTACTGCCAATCATAACACCTGCTGTCGCTACATTAGGTATTTTCACATTTTTGAACACTTGGAATGATTTCTTCTGGCCATTAGTAGTTCTTAAGGATAGAAGTCATTACACTATTCAAATTGCGCTGCAACAACTATTTACGACGCGTGATGGTCTTGACTACGGAATGATTATGTCCGCCACTTTCATGGCAACATTACCATTACTTATTGTCTTTCTATTATTCAGTCGTTGGTTTATTGCTGGATTAACCTCAGGAGCTGTAAAGAGCTAAAAAAAGATATTATTCAATAAAAGTTGACAAATTAACACTTATTAAGTAGAAATAGAAGAAGGTATAATTAAGGGATGTGAACCGTCTTGAAACTTCGACGCAAAATATTACTAGCTAATATCCTTCTTGTGTTTTTACCCGTTATTGCAATGGGTACTATATCTTATCTTAATTTTTCAAAAGCAATTTCGACAAAATCTAGCAACTTTTATTGGGTCTCCTTAATGGAAACTGATCGTAGATTACATTATGCACTTAGCGAAATTACATCGCTATCAAATTCTGCAATCACTCAGTCTACTCTTCAGCAAACAATAAAAAATTTTAACGATATATTAAATTATGATATACGTCAGGAAATAAACAAATCATTAATTAATCACCCGATGGTACAATCATTTTCCTTATATTCCAAAGATCGGTTGGTTTACAGCTATAACTCGACAGACTCACTATTAGATTTGAAAGCTCAGCCTTGGTACTCTGCCATGGTTGAAGCAGATGGAAGACCTGTATGGTCAGGTCCAGGTGAGAATGGTTCGGAAGCTGAAAACCAACCGTTTCTCATTCATGCAAGGATTATTAAAGATTATTATTCGCTTGGAGACATTGGCTCTATTGTAATTAAGCTAAAATCAAATTTATTTGATCAAGTTTTTTGGGAAACGGCTACTATGGACCAAGGAAATATATTGCTACTTAACAAATCAGGATCTATTGTATATGACAAATCCGGAGAGCATATTGGAGATACCGTCTCCTTTCCTTTCCTTGATGATAATAATGAAAGCGCTAAAAGTAATTTTGTTAGCCGTTATAATGGTGTAAAGTCATCCATTACATATATGAAATCTCAACAATCTGACTGGTATTTAGTTGCGATAACTCCTACAAATATATTACAGGCAGAATCATCTACCATTCGTAATACTGCTTTTCTACTTGCTGCCTTTTCTTTAATTTCTGCCCTATTGTTTGATAAATTTTTTGTTCTCCGATTAGTTAAAAGTATTAATAGCACAGTAAGTGGCATGAGGCGAGTAGAACAACGTAATTTTGTTCGAATAGCAACTGAACCAACTAAACATTATGATGAGACAGATATGCTTGTACTTGGCTTTAATAGAATGTCTTCTCAAATTGAAGAATTAATCCATCAAGTAGAAATTGAACAATCTATGAAGAAGGAAGCTGAGTTACAAGCTCTAGTCTCACAAATTAATCCGCATTTCATATACAATTCTCTAGAGTCAATTAATTCAATGGCTGTATTGCAGGGAAACAAAAATATTAGTCGAATGGTTATTTCACTTGGCCGACTACTACGAATTAGTATTAGTGAAAATAAAGAGCTTATTCCCCTTTCTACTGAATTTGAGCATGTTCGCCACTATATGAATATTCAAAAGTTCCGCTTTGAGGATAAATTCGAATATACATTTGATCTGCCAGAACATCTCAAACATTATATGACACAAAAACTTATTGTACAGCCTATTGTTGAAAATGCATTATATTATGCCATTGAGCCAATGGAAAACGCAGGTTATATTCATGTGCGAGCTTCAGAAGGGGAAAACGAAATTTGGATTGATATTATCGATAATGGTCCAGGTTTCAATGAGGATGTCCTTAAAAACCTTTGGATTAAAGAAGCCGCTTCAATGAATAAATATAAAGATAGCAGTGTTGGCTTGCGCAATGTCCATGAACGAGTTCGTATTCGATTTGGTAGTCCATTTGGAATGATGATTTGTTCTTCTCCTGGTTTTGGCTCAATAGTTCGAATTCGTGTTCCAAAAATCATTCCTTAATGAAATTGGATTACAAAAAATTTCCAAATGAGAGGGATA
>DXHF01000170.1 GCA_019113605.1 Candidatus Paenibacillus intestinavium | reverse complement strand
CTACCTGCAATATGCCTATAACGACTTCATCTTTGCAATTATTGCAGAGGAATTAGGTTTTATCGGTGCTGCTCTATTTATTCTATTCTATCTTGTATTTATTTGGAGAGGATTAATTGTAGCCGTTCGCTGCCCTGATACATTCGGTATGGTTACAGGTGTTGGTATCGTGGGTTTGCTTGCCTTCCAAGCATTTATTAATATTGGTGGAGTTACTGGTGCCATTCCGCTTACTGGGGTTACATTACCGTTTATTAGTTATGGCGGTTCTTCCTTACTCGTTACTTTAATGTGTATGGGCGTATTGCTCAGTATTTCAAGGGAATATTATCGCGTGCTCCATAAAACTACAATTACTTCTACAACAACGAAAAAAACGACTGCTCCGTCCTTCGATTAAAGGACAAGCAGTCGTTTTTATCATCTATTATTTCAAACGCATAATTACTTCTTCTTGTTCTTCCTCTTTGAAGGCTACACCTTCAACTTTGACATTCACTTCAACAACTTGAAGTCCTGTCATATTAGAAACCGCTTCTCGAACATTCAGCTGCAGTTGACGACTTACCTCTTGAATAGGAATGCCATAATGAACAATAATACGTAAATCAATGGCTGCTTCTAACTGCCCCACTTCTACACTTACACCCTTTTGGACGTTTTTACCACTTAGACGTTTCGCAAGGCCTTCAGAGATGCCACCAGACATCGCTGCGATTCCAGGAGTCTCCAGCGCCGCAAGTCCCGCTATTGTAGCTACTACATCATCAGAAATACGAATTACACCAGTTTGAAGTTCTTCGGTCATGTCATTCACTCCTCAATATGCCATATATGTACATTGTAAAGGATATACTTCTCTTTATCAAGGCAATTCAATTGAAAGAAAGATACATTCAGTAATTTTAAACACTGTTACAAAAACCACTTCATTTTTATAGATAATGTTACAATTTTAATCCATACGATATAAAAAAGACAATCTCTACAGAGATTGTCCCTTCTGATCTAATGCCTCATATAATACCGCCAAATTGCGTTCAAGTCGGCTTAATATGTTTTTACCATCCAGATTATTAACTAAGCCAATACGAACTGCAAAGTCAACTTCACGAGAGAAGCCATACATTTGAGTGTCAAGCACTTCTTCATATAATGGACACTGACGGGTAGTAAGATTCGCCATCTGAACTTCTATTAGCTTTTCTATTTTAGCTGCATCTTCTTGAAGAAGACGTAGTGCTCGTTCATTCAAAAATTCAGTATTCTCTAGTGCAGACATTGAATCCCTCCTTCACTGCTTATCGAACAACTTATACTCTCTTTATATTAGTCGAAAATCAATTATAGTACAAGGATAAAGTCATTTTCTATAAAAAAAACACCTCTTCATCTGAAGAAGTGCTTTTCCCGTTTTATTACTCTGAAATAATTTTTACATTCAAGCTATGTTTTGCAAATACTTCTGCCATAGCTGCTTTTGCTTCAGTTGCATCAGGACCATGAACATGTAGTTCATATGCGTGACCACCAACTAGAGTTGTAAATAGACCTAGAATACTTTTAACATCGATATATTTACTATCTGCTTGTAGTACGATTGAAGATGTGAATTTACCTGCTGCTTGAGAAATTTCGACAATTGCTGCGTTATTAGACATGGGAGATCCCTCCATATTATTAATAAGGTTTTGCAGTTATAATCATACCTTGAAAAACAATTTCCTTCAAGTAGTTTCCATAATAAATCAAATAAACTTATTAAGAAATTAATTGTTTCGCATTTAATGCCAGTAAATCATCTACAACGAATTGTCCATCTTTTCTAATCAACTCTCCGTCAAAGTAGATTTCTCCACCACCGTATTCTGGTCGCTGGATTAATACAAGATCCCAATGTATAGAACTATTATTGTTCCCATTATTACATTCTTCATAACATTGTCCAGGTGTGAAATGTAAGCTTCCTGCAATCTTCTCGTCGAACAAAATATCATTCATTGGATTCAAAATATATGGATTAAATCCGATTGCAAATTCTCCGATATAACGCGCATCTTCATCTGAATCAAGTATTTCATTCAGCTTAGCTGTCTGATCACCCGCTTCTGCTTCAACGATTTTCCCATTTTCAAAAGTTAGTTTAATATTTTGGAATGTCGTCCCTGAGTATACGGTCGGCGTATTATAATGAATTGTCCCTTGCACTGAATCTCTAACTGGTGCGGAGAACACCTCTCCATCAGGTATATTTCGATGCCCGGAACACTTTTTCGCGCCAATACCTTTAATAGAAAATGTCAGATCAGTGCCTGGTGATACGATCCGCACTTGATCAGCAGTTTTCATCCGCTCGAATAACGGCTCCATCGCTTGTTCCATTTTCGCATAATCAAGATTACATACATTGAAATAGAAATCTTCAAACGCTTCTGTACTCATTTGCGCCAATTGTGCCATCGAGGCATTTGGATACCTTAATATAACCCATTTCGTTTTCTTAACGCGCTGCTGCATATGTACCTTTGTTCGATGAATTTGTTCATACCATTGCATCTTTTCAGCGGGTACATCTTGAAGTTCATTGACATTATTCCCTGCACGAATGCCAATATATCCATCCATTTTTTTCATACGAGCTAGATCAAGCTCTGCCCAAAGTGTTATTTGTTCTTCCGATGCATGCTGCAAAAGTGTACGCAAAATAGAGCGATCACTTAGTTCTACAAATGGACGACCACCACAAGCTGCAACCTCTTCAATTAAACATTTCACAAGTTCAGTCTCTTCACCAATCATTTCAATCAAAATATTTTCGCCTTGCTGCACATTAATCGAATATTGCACCAAATTTTGCGCTAGACGTTTCAGTCTTGGATCACGCATAGAAAAAACCTCCTAAAAACTTTTAATTTACTACTAATAACTTTACTTTATCACTTCTAAGTTAATTTCGCAGTAATGGTGTTAATATTATTCAGCATGTGCTCCATGCAGATCAAATTTTATTATCGTTTTGCGATATTCATTGAGTACCGATCCATTTTTTTTATATTGCAAATCAACATACTCCTCCATCTTTACTGGCTTTGCTTTCAACTTATCAATCGTTATCGTGTACTTCATACTTACGTTTAGCTCCTTCAGCATTTCATCAAGCGTAGTCTCAGCAGCTCGAGCCTCAGCTTGCACAAGCTTTACACTAGCGCTACCCTCTTCTGCTGCCCCAATGGCTCGCAGGGTGACATTAGATAACTCCTGTCGCAATTGATCTCGCAAACGGGCTGTAGCTGCCGCTTCATCTGATACAACATGAAGTACAACGATACTTTGTTGTTGATCCTGGGCCAAACCTTCATATACAACTTCAACATCGTTATAGTTCGATGCAATGAAATCGAAGTCATTAATCGGATTACGAACAAGACTATTACTTTGCTCCACATATAGTGCAATTTGTTTATGTCCTTGTATTTCTCCTTCAAATGCGTACGGCGTTAACGCAACCCCATCTGTAAACCCCATCGCAACTGATCCATCAAAACGGAAATCGTCTTCTGCGGTAATTCCCGCATGTACAAGCTTTAGCCACTCATCCCCAGATCGATTACTAGAGAGAACGCTACATCCTTGTAATATTGCTGCACAGAGTATTATCTTTGCACTCATACGCCAATTGAACCTACTCATCTACTTCCCATCCTCTCTTCAAAGCTACTTTATTAGAGTAACTCTTTCCCGCCATTCTTATTCGAGAGTAGAAACCAAAAAGTGGCTGAATGTGAACTGCATATTGCAGTTCACATTCAGCCACTCCATAAACTCAGCGTAATTATGATGACCATCGCTATCCAATATTAATCCGATTTCTACCGTTCTTTTTCGACTCATACAATGCCATATCCGCACGATAAAATAGTGATTCGACACTGATCTTATCTTGACCTGCTTCCCACTCGGAAATCCCGCATGATACAGTAATTTTCGGATCCGTTTCATTTTCTACTCTCATTCTTATCCGTTCGGCAATTTGAATCGCACGCGAGGCATGAACATTAGGCAAATAAATTGCCAACTCTTCCCCACCCCATCTTGCCGCGATATCGCCATTTCGAATAGATGAACGAATAATGGCACTTACTTGAATAAGAATACGATCACCGACTTGGTGGCCATACGTATCATTGATATTTTTGAAAAAATCTATATCTACAAGTATCAATGAGCCTTGTGTGTCTGAACGTTGTCGACGCTGAATTTGTTCATTCAAATAATGACGTGCATGTAAATTTGTTAAATTGTCAGTAATGACCATTTTACGCATTTCCGCATGTAATGACGCATTCGTTACCGCCAATCCAATATGAGAGCTCATAACTTGAAGTAATTTGTAGTTATCATAAGAGAAATGATTAGCCCCTTGATGCGTAACAAGAATAACTCCCTCAACTTCACCTTCAACAAAAATCGGTGCCGCAATTAAAGAGCGGGAATTCGTATCATCCATCAATTCTGAGGATGCAGGCTGCATATTCCAATAATCCGAAATGATTAAAGCTTCTCTTGTACGATGCACAATACCTGTGAATCCATAATCAACAGTATAGGTCTTTCCTACTAATACTTCATGGTTACTTGCTTTCACCTTGAACACATCGCTCTTACGGTCAAGTTGTAATACACAGCAGTAATCCGCTTCAAATATTTTCATCAACTCTGATGTTGCAAATTGGAATATTTCTTTGGAACGTAATGATTGATTCAAACGCTTTGTCA
>DXHF01000169.1 GCA_019113605.1 Candidatus Paenibacillus intestinavium | reverse complement strand
TACAGCGGCGATATTACCAAAGAACAAGAAGAATCAAGCGACTTCTAGTTCAAATCATGCCCAATTCGAACAACTAGAAATGTCATTCGAGCAGTTTATGGAAAATATGGAGAAAGAGCACGATGGCTTGGTCAAAATGCTCACGAACTCTTTACAAAAAATGCGCGAAGAAGATCGCTTGAAGAGGGATCAAATGATGCGATTGGAGAAGAAGTGCTCAGAATTAGAAGAGCGACTATCTTCCCTTTCGCATGCCAATGCAGCTTTTGATGCAAAAGTATCAATATTGGCCGGAAATTCTGCTTTTACAGGTGAAAGTTCGACACCTGCGATGCAACAATCTTCATTTGACGTACAAATTGAACAATTGAAGCAAAGTATTGTTCCGGAAAACAGTATACATAGCAGATATACTGAATTGTTTGAATTATATGAAAATGGAAAATCGGTAGAAGCTATTGCCAAAAAACTTGGGAAAAACAAAGGTGAAGTACAATTAATATTACAGCTCGCGAAGCAAGAGGAGAATGCTCGTCATGCATAAGCGTTCTTTATTAATCGGCGTAGGAATTGGAATAATTATTGGTGCATTGCTACTTCAACTTTATAATCTAGGTTCAGATAGTCAGAAGCAGCTTAATCAGATAAGCGATGAAATTAATAATACGACATCAGGTACAGTAACTCCGCAGCCTAATACTGCATCTTCGAATGGAGTTGAAGATGGAGCGTCAGGTGATCTGATTGAACCATCTCCTTCCAGTAATTCTGAACTAGAGAATGGTCAAGATACAGAGCAAGAGGCTCACACGCCTAGCTCTTCTGCTGCACCAGCTGTTGAAGAACAAGTAGGTCCGGTTGATCCAGATGAGTCGTTGGAGCCACCTGTCGTAGCTGATGAGCCTGCTAAGCAATATATATTGCGTGTTCATCCAGGCGCATCAGTGAACAAAACAGCGAAATTACTTGTAAGCTACAATATTATTGAAAATGCGGCGTCTTTTGCTGCGCATTTGAAAGATCGTGAGACGGGGATTAGAGCTGGTTTCTTTTTAGTGGAGGAAGGGAGTACAGATGAGCAAATTCGTAAGCTGCTATCTGGTATTCCATTATCCGAAAAAGAGAGTAAAAACTTAATTAATGTCGAAAACTTAACGTTAATCGAATAAAATCAACGATTGCTGTACAATTTAGGTTGATTCTGTAACCACGATATGGTATATTAATTTTCGGTGTTAAAAACACACGCTTATCAATCTTGTTATTGGTGCTTTTGCTATGCAAAAGTAATAATGAGAAATGCGATTAGCGGCGGACACAATAAAAAACCAAACAGGAGGTGTTGAATATGGCGGTTATTTCCATGAAACAACTACTAGAAGCTGGTGTGCACTTTGGTCACCAAACTCGTCGTTGGAATCCTAAGATGGATCGTTATATCTTCACAGAAAGAAACGGGATTTACATTATCGATTTACAAAAAACAGTGAAAAAAGTTGATGAAGCTTATAACTTTGTCAAATCTATCGCTGCTGATGGCGGTACTGTTCTTTTCGTAGGTACTAAGAAACAAGCTCAAGATTCTGTTAAAGAAGAAGCTGAGCGTTGTGGTAACTTCTTTATCAACCAACGTTGGTTGGGTGGTACACTTACTAACTTCCAAACTATTCAAAAACGTATTGAACGTTTGAAACAGCTTGAGAAGTGGGAGCAAGATGGTACTTATGAAGTTCTTCCTAAGAAAGAAGTTATTCTTCTTAAGAAAGAACAAGATCGTCTAGAGAAGTTTTTAGGCGGTATCAAAAACATGAAAAAACTTCCAAGCGCATTGTTTGTAATCGATCCTCGTAAAGAGCGTATTGCTGTTGCAGAAGCTCGCAAATTGGGTATTCCAATTGTAGGTATCGTTGATACAAACTGTGATCCAGATGAAATTGACTACGTTATTCCTGGTAATGACGATGCAATTCGTGCTGTTAAATTGCTTACTGCTAAAATGGCTGATGCTATCGTTGAAGCTAACCAAGGTGAGCAAACAACTGCTTAATTGCAGGTTTTAGGTATAACCATATAAACAACAAAGGGTGGTCAGATGGTGAAAACCTCTCACTACCCTTTTTTTGAACTAAAATATGATAAACAACTTTAGGAGGTTTTTTACATGGCAGTAGATGCGAAGGCAGTTAAAGAATTACGTGAAAGAACAGGGGCAGGAATGCTTGATTGCAAGAAAGCTCTAGAAGCAACAAACAATGATATTGATAAAGCGATTGATTACCTTCGTGAAAAAGGACTAGCAGCTGCAGCAAACAAAGCTGGTCGTCTTGCTTCTGACGGTCTTGTTGAATCTTATATCCATAGCAATGGTCGTATTGGTGTTCTAGTTGAAGTTAACTGTGAAACTGACTTCGTTGCAAAAACTGATCAATTTAAAGATTTCGTTAAAGATGTTGCTATGCATATTGCTGCTTCTAATCCGAAATTCGTTAGCCGTGAAGAAGTTTCTGCAGAAGAAATTGAGAAAGAAAAAGAAATTCTTACTGCTCAAGCTCTTAACGAAGGTAAACCTGCTAAAATCGTAGAAAAAATGGTTGAAGGTCGTATTTCTAAATACTATGAAGAATTCTGTTTGCTTGAACAGTCATTCATCAAAGATCCTGACAAAACGATCGCTACGCTTGTTAATGAAAAAATTAGCACAATCGGTGAAAATATTTCAATCCGTCGTTTCGTTCGTTTCGAACTAGGTGAAGGTCTTGAGAAAAAAGTTGAAAACTTCGCTGAAGAAGTAATGGCTCAAATCAATAATTAATCCGAACTCAAGGATAAATGGGCGGGGCGTCTGCCCCGCCTTACTTGTATCAAAAGCAACAAAATTGAAGACCTCGTTAAAGAGGTGTAAGATGGAGGTATAAGAGTTGGAGCATCCAGTATTTAAACGCATCGTATTGAAAGTTAGTGGTGAGTCACTAGCAGGTCAAGAAGGATATGGAATTGAAGCAACAGTCATTTCTTCTATTGCAAGCCAAGTTAAAGAAGTAATCGCACTTGGTGTAGAAGTAGCAATCGTAGTTGGTGGTGGAAATATTTGGCGTGGTATCGCTGGTACTGCAAAAGGTATTGACCGTGCAACGGCTGATTACATGGGGATGTTAGCAACAGTAATGAATTCCTTAGCTCTTCAAGACGCATTAGAACAAATTGATGTGCCAACACGTGTACAAACCTCAATCGCAATGCAACAAATTGCTGAGCCTTACATTCGTCGCCGCGCTATTCGTCACCTGGAAAAAGGTCGCGTAGTTATTTTTGCAGCAGGTACGGGTAACCCATTCTTCTCGACAGATACAACAGCTGCACTTCGTGCTGCTGAAATCGAAGCAGAAGTTATTTTGATGGCGAAAAATAAAGTTGACGGTGTATATTCTGCTGATCCATTCAAAGATGAAACAGCTGAGAAGTTTGAAGAATTGACGTATATGGAAGTGTTGAATCGTAATCTAGGTGTTATGGATTCTACTTCAACATCTTTATGTATGGATAATAATATTCCTCTTATCGTATTTTCGATCACAGAAAACGGCAATATTAAACGTGTCGTATTAGGTGAAAAGATTGGTACTATTGTAAAAGGGAGTGGGAAATAATGTCACAAGAAATTAAGACATCTGCTGAAGAGAGAATGGAAAAAGCGATCAGTTCGTTGAAGCGTGAATTTGCTACGCTACGTGCTGGGAAAGCTAGTCCTGCTCTTTTGGATCGCATTCAAGTTGAATACTATGGTGCAACAACACCATTGAATCAATTAGCAAATATTACAACTCCGGATTCTAGAACTATAATTATTCAACCATGGGATAAATCCTCTGTAAGTGAAATAGAACGTGCGATTATGAAATCGGATGTAGGCATGACACCATCAAATGATGGTGGTACGATTCGTTTGTCTGTACCAATGCTTACAGAAGAACGTCGTATGGAGCTTGTGAAAACAGCGAAAAAAATTGCTGAAGAAGCAAAAGTAGCCATTCGTAATGTTCGTCGCGATGCTAATGATAGCATTAAAAAACTTGAGAAATCTGAGATTTCTGAAGATGAATCCAAACGTTTTCAAGATGATGTTCAGAAACTAACTGATAAATTCATTGCTGAAAGCGATAAAGTATTAGCTACAAAAGAAAAAGAAATATTGGAAGTTTGATCATTAGTGCCCCTCCATAAGGTGGGGTTCTTTCAATAAATGGACAATATTCTTTGGTTTTGTTGGGGGGAGAGCTAATTGATTAAGCGTCTTTGGTCCAGAAAAAATGAGAAATCAATTGTTTCAGAACAAACCTTGAAGGTCGATAATATACCAGCCCATATTGCAATCATTATGGATGGTAACGGACGATGGGCTAAGCAAAAGGGACTTCCTCGAATTGCTGGACATCGTTCTGGTATGAAAACAGTGAAGCGGATTACGATGGCAGCTAGTCATCTTGGTGTGAAATATTTAACCATGTATGCTTTTTCGACTGAAAACTGGAAACGTCCCAAAGAAGAAGTTGATTT
>DXHF01000168.1 GCA_019113605.1 Candidatus Paenibacillus intestinavium | reverse complement strand
AAGAAAAACAGTCTCCATCCTTATAATTTAAACCACATGTATCTGTAGCTTGAGCGTTATATATTTGTTCATTGTATTCAGCTGTTAATTTTGCGGTTGTTGATGTAGTGAAGGACTGCTCTTTAATCATCTCATGATGAAGACCAGAGATAAGCGTAGCGCTTGATAAAGAGTATTCTCCACTGGATCTAAATCCGATATCATATCCTCCATTGTGTGTCTCTTGTAGCCATGAAACGAATATTCTATGATCCCCATCATTAAAGATTTCTTTGCCAATATTACTTTCTAAGCTCGACAAATTAACTTCTAGTGAATACCTTCCATCTACCATATGACCATTTTCTTTAAATTGAACATAATCCCAACAACCTCCTCTCGTTTTATTAACAAGGTAAATTATTTTCGGGATATTCTTAGGCTTGTCGTGAGCCACTTCGTCATATTGCCAAAAGCATACTTCACAGATTTCAAAAAAAGCTGCGTTTCCACATTAGATTAGTCCAATCAAAATAAAAGTAACAACAAATAAATGAATTTTACGATACCCATGCTACCATCTGAACTTCTAGCATTAAATCCCTTTCAAGAGGGTGTTGGAAAAGTATTACATAATATCATGTACGTCAATACTATGGAAATTGTTTCTGTAACTATGCTAAATCCCTCTGGATTCTTCTTATATTAAACTGCTCATTATATACAATTTCACGCAAACAAGCAGGCAGCTGTTCACTTTTGATAGTGAACAGCTGCCTGCTTGATGTCAATCATTTACTACAATAAGATCATATATTCAATAATCGATGATGCAATAGCAACGACAGCGATCGTTCCTGTAAGCCAGGCGATTGCTTTTGTTCCTTGTGAATAAGACATAAAAGATAATGCTAATGCCGATAACCCTGTCCAAAATGGCCAAATAAATAATGCACTTATTGCAATAACCAATGCTAATACCCCGACATACCAACCAATAGCACTTACACGCTGATCAGATTCGTTGAAGCTCATAAGATTCCGCGGTGCATGATCGTAAGCTGCCATTTCCTCATACGTAAAGTCTGCACCCATCTCTTCATATATGCCGCCATGCTCTAATGGTGGCATTGGTTCATGCTGCAACACTGCCGTATCATCATGAGGGATATTACTGCGGTGGGTTATCGGTAGATTACGAAAATTACGACTCAACCCACCATATTTCCGATTTCTTGCCATCTACAATCACTCCTTTGGACGGAATGTTAGACAACAGGTTTCTGCTGATTCATTCGCAGCATCCTGATGTTCATTGGATAGTAGCTCATCAGCAAACTCATTCATAAAATTCCGATTTGCATGTGCGTCAATTTCAATTTGAATTGATGCTGCACCACATTGATTGTTTTCTTCCCAAAAATTACAATTCGATACACTACAAGCTACGCCTTTTGGCATAAAAAAATCACCTCCACTATCAGTTTGCCCTGATATCGAGATGATTTATTCGATCCTATTTTTTCCCCATCATGCGACGTTGAGTCATGTAATCACTTTCGTAATATGCCAATTCGTCACGTAGGTCTTCGTAATATTTGGTAATATGCATAATAACATTTCTTGCTTCCCGCTTCGGCTTGAAACGAAAACGAATCGCATCTTGACCTGTATATGCATAACGGCCATCCTCAGAATAGCATTCATTTTTAGGATAGAAAAAGGCATTTACACAATTATGATATACTTCATACAATGCGCGTTCAGCAAAATCTGTATCAAAATTAGGTCTTCTAAGTAGTACTCCTAGCTTCTCGAAAGAAACCTCTGAGTATACAAGCAAATGACGAAGATCAGCTAGAAAACCTCTGTAAAATAATTGTTCTTCTTCTGTTTTCTCTTCACTTATTAGATGATCGAGTGAGAAATTGTTAAGGAATGGTTCAAGTTGAGCAATCGCTTCCTTTAGTTTCTCACGAGCTGATTCACTCAGCCCCTTAACATTAGTCGAAGGCATGTTGGTAGATCCCCTTTCATATTCCAAACCAAAACTATAACATGTATATCCTATCACAAATTGTGCCAAAGCGGTACTATTTAACCCTTTGTTCTGTATAAAATACTGTCTTTTACTTAAAAATAAGGATACGTCAAAACAGATCAATAAGGAGTGTAATCAAATGTCCAAAAAATGGTATACCATTATTGGCGCAATCGTAGCTGTCGTTTTAATAATGCAGCTTTTGCCTAATAATAAAAGAAGCAATGAAATCGCGCAATTGCCTCAATTGAATGTGAAAAGTGATAGTGAGCATGCCGCCATTGAAGAAGGTCAAAAGCTAACGATACTTCAAAAAAATATGGACACCAGTTTACAGCTTGTCATTGCTGAGCTGCAATCTGATTTGGAGCTGCTTGCCAATGAAAAGCAAGCAAAAAAAGCTTCAATTATCATGTCTCGTTTCCAAGCTGAGCATCCACATTATGTTTATATTCGCTGGGAAAGTGATAAAACAAAAATTCAACGCGGCGATATTCCCTCGTCCGAACAAGCTCTCGCTAATTCATATATGAAAAAAGCTGCTCAACTGTATATGAACGGCGATCGGTATGATTCGGATAGTTTTTATGGATTAGATCATGTGAAGTACCGAGTAGTTGGTCTAATTAAAGATCAAACAAAAGTTATTGCTGTTGTAAAAGAATCCATTCTTCCGCAAGTGGAACAACATCAACGGAACAATTTACGCTTAATTCCGTACCCTGCTGAAGGACAAATGAAAATTGAATCCGTAAAACCCAATTCAACAGTAGATACTACCGTTATTAACGGAGAAGATAATGGCGATGTAAGTCATTATTACAAAAACGAAGTCGTTGTCCAATTTGTAAATGTGCTTAATAAACAACAATTGGAGTCGTTAAAGCAAGATATTCATTGTGAGCAAGTTTTAAAAATGAATTCTACCTTTATTTTCAAGTCGAGTGAATTAAGTACAGAGCAATTAATTGCTTATTTCAAAGAAAAATATGAAATAAAATTTATCGAGCCTCACTATTTGTATATGACGAACGAGGAAACTAGTAATGAAACTATCCCTAATGATGCGTTGTTTGCGAAATATCAATGGAATATTTCAAATATTAATGCAACAACAGGCTGGAATATATCTAAAGGTACCGAGGATGTTATTATCGCAGTTCTTGATACAGGAGTTCAATCAGATCACCCTGATCTAACTAATCGCCTGCTTGAAGGGTATAACGTCAACGATGCTTCCACTAATTCAAACGATGATTTTGGCCATGGTACTCATGTTGCAGGTATTATTGGGGCTACTGTCAATAATAATGAAGGAGTTGCAGGTGTATCTTGGTATAACAAAATATTACCAGTGAAAGTGCTCAATAATAATGGAGCTGGCTCAACATATAGTGTTGCTCAAGGCATTATTTGGGCTACTGATCATGGAGCGAAAGTTATTAATATGAGCCTAGGTAATTACGCTTCAGCAGATTTTTTGCATGAGGCTATCCAATACGCCTACAATCATGATGTCGTGCTTGTTGCAGCAAGCGGTAACGATAATACGAGTCGCCCTGGTTATCCTGCAGCCTATCCAGAAGTATTCGCTGTTGGGGCTACCTCCAACAATCGACAGCGCGCAGCATTTTCCAATTATGGTGATTATATCGATGTCGTTGCCCCAGGAGATTCTATAGCAAGCACATACATTGGCGGCCAGTACGCATCCTTGTCTGGAACTTCCATGGCTTCTCCTCATGTCGCAGCATTAGCCGGATTAATTCGAACACTTAATCCAGCACTTACCAATATTCAAGTTATGGAAATTATGCGACAAAGCGCAAATGATCTAGGTGATTCTGGAAAAGATGATTACTTCGGCTACGGTGAAATCGACGCCTATCGCGCATTAACAATGGCCGCTGCCTTTGAAGGAACGCTTCAAACATATCCCCAATCCGTTAAACACAAATTAGATAGACTAATTAATCAATAACACAATAAGAGCCATCCACATAACATTTCGCAATCGCGAAATCGATATGTGGATGGCTCTTTGTTGTTAGCATTAGTCGTGCGGAAAGTTTGCCGTAAGCCGGGTTCTGTACTGTAAGTGGTCATAACGGGAACGACCCTCCCACTACAAGCGACAATCATCTATCTAGGCCATATATTGCTATATGGCTCAAGCAACTCACCCGAACGCGCCTCAGGCTAAGGCTGTAGCTCGAAGCTACTGTATTCTCTCGGTTTTGCTCCAGATGGGGTTTACCAGGAACGTAGTCACCCACGCCCCTCGTGGTCTCTTACACCACGGTTCCACCCTTACCTGATCTGACAAATAAGTCAGCCATCGGCGGTCCATTTCTGTGGCACTATCCTTCAGCTTGCGCCGACTGGACGTTATCCAGCATCCTGCCATGCGGAGCCCGGACTTTCCTCTCGTAGCATCTAGGCTACCAGCGATTGTCTGTCAAACTTTTCGATGCAGATTACAGTATACCTATTTCCCCGCAATAACTCAAGAGAAAAGGTTTGGAAATTTGGAGGTAGTTCATAATATCCACTTGTGATCACGTTGTAACTCGCTGGAGCTTTGTCGACGTCGAATATGCCATTCATCGGTCGTTCCAGTGCTCACGTACCAAATACGTACGCTGTGCACTTCACTGTCCTAGCTTCATGGCATCTTCTTGGTGCTTACAAGCGAACATTTTGAACTTTTATTATAAGTAATAACTCAATCAATACATTAAAGTGCAAGTTCAAAATTTGGGCTTTCACAACATCTCTATAAAAAAGTAAAAGGCTCAGTATGCACGGAAGATGCTATAATTTTCACATCCGCTTTCTCCTTACTGCATTTATTCGTTAGCCAATTCGCAACGCCTTGAATCATGACCTTCTCAATATGATGACCTGGATCAATAATGGTCATGCCATCTGCAAGTGCATCTTGAGCAGTATGAAAATCGATATCTCCAGTAATTAATACATCAGCACCTGCGAATTTCGCAGCTTTCACATACTTTGC
>DXHF01000167.1 GCA_019113605.1 Candidatus Paenibacillus intestinavium | reverse complement strand
TATAACTGGTGGTTACATCGGTAGTCTTAGGAATCCTCCGCTTCTAAATGAAGTGAAAGCGGAGGTAGTTCAACAGCTGTATGAATTGACTGTAATTAGGGGAAATTAGCGTTAGATTTATTATTAAATTCCAATAATCATCGGAATGACTAAGAGGAGAATTGAAATGGATAATATGATGCACAGCGATAGACAACGTCGTTCAGAAGAACAAGGGATCGTTACAGATGAGCATGGAGGGCGAGAAAGCTATGACATGGATGTAGACCGAATGGTTAATGAGGGACTTGGTGGCGGAAATGTTACGGAGCATAATGGATTAGTAGATGAGACAACTACTGATTCAATGGGAATCATTGTGGAGCAGGATTTGGAGTAAGTCGCTCCGAGAACAGATGACTGTTCCGGTTGGAGTCCGCTCCAAGAACCAGTCACTGTTCCGATCGCCGTTGTCCTCGGATTTATTGTAATAGGGATAGCGGTATAAATCCGAGGACAAAAACGACCGCTATCGCTTCTCCACTAGTGCATAGGAGAGTGATTAGTTCTCTACGCTAGGGCGGGGGATAATGAATAAAGGGAACATAACTTTTTTCGTTACTGCTTAGTTCATTCACCAACTTAATAAAACAAAATTGCTGCTACAGACGAGCTATTCGAGCGGTGGACTGCAAAATTATAGTCTATGGAGTTAAAGTAACAAAAATAAGCGCAGAACCATTATGGCATCTGCGCTTATTTTTGAATTTGAAAGTAGCTGCATTTATTTTGGTAGAAACAAATAAAGTGAATGTTAACGAATATATGGAACTACGATCAAGGGAAGGATAAGTGGAGTAATCGCAATCTAGCGCCTCGAAGTTGCTATACCGAGAGAAGATTAGCCACCATAAGCAGCGCGAAATGCTGTAACAAACTCTTCACGATCAACTTCTAATACTGCGACGAGCTCGTCGCATACGTTCTCTTCCCACCAATCTACTTGCTTCTTACGATTACTGCGATTCTCGTGAAGCCATACCGCATGATTTGCAACTTTTTTGAAATAAATCGTTTCTGCTTGCTCTACTTTTTCAGGAAGGATATATACTTTTAGTCGTTTGATTGTACGGTATAACTCCGCTTGACATGATCGGCGAATTTTCCTTGCAGTAGGTAATTGGGGATTATGATTAGCAGCCTGATGTTTCATGATGAGTTCAGCTCCTTCTATATACTTAACCCATACTATGCAATTATAATTAGGCTGGTCACATAGATGAAATTTGGTAGCATGTCCGCAGGTATGATAGAATATCGTTTAGTGATAGGTCGATATAGAATATCGTTTAGTAATGAATTGATGGAGGATGAATATGGAACATTGGATAACAGAGATTATGGAGCAGTTTGGTTACTTTGGTATATTGTTGTTGATTGCAATTGAGAATATCTTCCCACCAATACCATCGGAATTAATATTGACTTTTGGTGGATTCATGACTACGAAAACAGCAATGACACCACTTGGTGTAATCATCGTTGCAACAGTTGGTTCACTGATCGGTGCAATTATTTTATATTATATTGGTCGTATACTTGATGTTGAGAGATTAGAGAAAATTATTGATCGCTGGGGAAAAATTTTGCGTGTGAAGAAAGAAGATATTCATCGTGCCGATGCTTGGTTTGACAAACACGGTAATTGGGCAGTGTTTTTATGTCGGATGGTCCCACTAATTCGGAGTTTAATATCAATTCCTGCCGGTATGTCTGGAATGAAGCTAGTACCATTTCTACTATTCACAACACTCGGAACATTAATTTGGAATACGATTCTTGTGACACTTGGATCAATGCTCGGTGATCGCTGGGAAGATATTGTAGCATTTATGGATGTTTACTCTAACATTGCATATGGATTAATCGCACTATGTGGTATTGCATTTATTATTTTCTACATTCGCAGATTCCGCAAAAATTAGCTATAATTAAATCAATTGAAATCAATGTTATATTATGAGACATACAGAAAGAGGGATATATAATGAGCAAAAATGTAGCTAGTAAAATTGGTAAAGGGATTAGTCCAGAACAATTTATTGCAGGCATGACGAAAAATCAAGAGCAATTTATAGATTGGAAGGAGCAATTCGAATGGCCTTCTGAAGGTGATAAAGAGTTTTATGCATCATTGAATAATCGTGATGACCTTCGCTGCTTAATTGTTATGGCAGATTGGTGCGGCGATGCGGTTCGTAATATTCCAGTCGTATTTAATGTTCTTGAAAATAGTGGTATTCCGATTGATGTGCTAATTATGGAAGATCATCTAGATACGATTGATCAATTTTTAACTTATGGTGGCCGTTCTATTCCAGTTGTAATTATTGCTGACACTGGCGGCGTTGTGCTAGGTCAATGGGGTCCTCGTCCGAAGCATGTGCAAGAAGTAATGGCACAATTCAAAGCGACTAACCCTGATCGTGAAGCTGCTGATTATGGGGATCGTATGGCTGTTGTTCGTGCAGGTATTATGGAGCAATATGGTGAAGGTACTGGCTATCAAGCTCATATTGTTGCTGAATTACGTGAAGTATTGGAGAGCGTCTAAAAATGACTACACCAACATTTCAAATTACTAGCTTTTCCTTGGGACCATTGCAAACCAATTGTTATTTGTTAACGGTGCAAGAGGAAGGTACGGAGGCAAAGCGAGGAGTTATTATTGATCCTGGAATGAATCCGAAGCGTTTAATCGAGAAAATTCAAGGTGTTCATATTGAAGCTATCTTGTTAACACATGCCCATTTTGATCATATGGGTGGTGTTGATGAGGTTCGTAAGCTTGCCAAATGTCCAGTGTATATTCATGATCTTGAAGCAGACTGGTTAACTGATCCTCGTAAAAACGGCTCGATGCGCTGGCAGGATGTAACGCCGCCGCTTTCGACAGAACCAGCTGAATATGGTTTGGATGAGGGACAGGTGCTGAAATTGATCGGTCATTCCTTCAAAGTGCTTCATACGCCAGGTCATTCTCCAGGTAGTGTGAGCTTCTTATGCGGTGAACATATTTTCTCGGGAGATGTATTATTCCGCCTATCTGTTGGTCGTACTGATCTTCCAGGTGGTAAAGAAGTTGATCTCTATCATTCTATTCAAAATAAATTGTACAAGCTTGATGATGCGACAATCGTATACTCAGGACATGGTCCAAAAACAACGATTGGCTACGAAAAGGCTAACAATCCATACGTAAAATAACTAACATGAGAAGCATTCCTAATCGTAGTCTAGGGATGCTTCTGTTCGCATAATTAGTCGATTCCAATAACTCATAATACGATCAATCAATCTGCTTCAAAGCAGCAACTAAAACAAGCTAAAGGTGAGGTACATACATGGAACAGAACGTAATCCACATGATAAGCGAGATTGCTAAGCAATTAAATATTCCTCAAAGTAAAGTTAAATCAGCAGTGAGCTTGCTTGATGAAGGGAATACAATCCCATTTATCGCACGTTATCGTAAAGAGATGACTGGCGAACTTGATGAGAATCAATTACGTGATATTGAAGAAAAACTGCAATATATGCGAAATCTTGAATCTCGTAAGCAAGAGGTCCTTAGACTAATTGAAGAGCAAGGTAAGCTGACCGATGAGCTTGCACTTGCGATTAATAAAAGTGTAAAGCTGCAAGAAGTTGAAGATCTGTATCGTCCTTACCGTCAGAAGCGTAAGACGAGAGCAAGTGTAGCCAAAGAAAAAGGGCTTGAACCGCTCGCAGAATGGTTATTGGCTCAGAACAGTTCTATTACCCCTTTAGTTGAAGCGGCTCGCTATATTGACGCTGAGAAGGGCGTAGAAAGCGCGGAAGATGCATTGGCAGGTGCAAAAGATATTATTGCAGAGCAATTGGCAGATGATGCGAAGATTCGTACATGGGTGCGTACGTTCACATTTAGCAATGGTATATTGAAAACGGTTGTGAAGGATGCCCAGACGGAGTCAGTATACGAGATGTATTATAATTATCAAGAACCAATTAGTAAATTGCCGCCGCATCGTATACTTGCGATTAATCGCGGGGAAAGGGAAGAAATTTTGAAGGTGAGCTTCGCATTAGATAGCGAGCGAATTGAACAGTATATGCATAGACAAACGGTGAAGCGGGATGCTCCTTCAAGCTCAGGGGTCATTCAAGTACTTCAAGACGTTATTATCGATGCGTATAAGCGTCTATTAGCACCATCCATTGAACGAGAAGTGAGAACAGAACTGACAGATAAAGCTGAAGTTCATGCGATAGATATATTCTCGGAAAATCTTCGTAATCTATTATTGCAGCCGCCTGTTCGTGGCAAACGAGTGTTAGGAGTCGATCCAGCCTTCCGGACTGGCTGTAAGCTAGCTGTTATTGATGATATTGGAAAAATGCTAGAGGTTGGAGTCTGCTATCCTACAGCGCCGCATCACAAAACTGCTGAAGCTGAGAAGCAAATTAGCAAAATAATCGATACGTATGATATTGAATTGATCGTTATTGGTAATGGAACTGCGTCGCGCGAGACGGAGCAATTTATTGCAGCTCTTATCAAAAACCATGCAAAGGCTACTCAGCTGAAATATATTATTGTCAATGAAGCGGGAGCAAGTGTTTACTCCGCATCCAAATTAGCCGCGGAAGAATTCCCAGAGCTTGATGTAGCTGAGCGGAGTGCAGTATCTATCGCAAGACGTCTGCAGGACCCGCTAGCCGAGTTAGTGAAGATCGAGCCCAAAGCAATAGGTGTGGGCCAATACCAGCATGATGTTAGTCAAAAAAGGCTGGATGAGACGCTGACTGGTGTTGTAGAATCAGCAGTTAACCATGTTGGTGTAGACGTCAACACGGCATCTGCATCACTATTATCTTATGTAGCAGGGATTAATGGGACGATTGCCAAAAACATTGTGAAATATCGCGATGAGAATGGGCGCTTTGTTAAGCGTGCTCAGCTGCAAAAAGTTCCACGGTTGGGTGCCAAATCATTTGAGCAATGTGTAGGTTTCTTGCGCATAGCTGAAGGCGAGCAACTGTTAGATAATACACCAATTCACCCAGAGTCTTACCATGTGGTGAAGGCATTGTTGAAAGAGCTTGGTATGAAGGAGCAAGCAGTTGGTAGTGAACAACTTGCTTCTGGACTTAAAGCTTTGAATATAGAAGAGACTGCTGCAAAGTTAGAGGTTGGCGTGCCAACTATGAAAGATATCGTAGATAGCTTATTGCGACCAGGCCGTGATCCGCGTGAGGAATTACCAGCGCCGATCTTCCATACGGATGTACTGAATATCGAGGATTTGACGAAAGATATGGAGCTGCATGGGACTGTGCGCAACGTGATTGACTTTGGGGCATTTGTCGATATTGGCTTGAAAAATGACGGACTTGTCCATATTTCACAGCTTAGTGATCGCTTCGTTAAACATCCGATGGATGTTGTTTCAGTCGGAGATACAGTAACCGTATGGGTACTAGAAGTTGATATGAAGCGCAATCGTGTAGGGCTAACTATGAAGAAGCCTCGCTAGAAGAATTTCGATTCGATCATATGTCATTGTTCCAACTGGAGATCGCTCATCACTAGCGATTAGTTCTCCCCGCTTAAGCCATACCAAATCGATCGCATTTGATTACGAAATAAGCCCAAAGCTCTTATATCAGCTTTGGGCTTATTTCGATTGCTATGGGATTTATAAGTTTAATTAGAATCAGCTTCCGAATTTACATGAAAGTTATGGGTACGATAGAAATACCAACAATCATTAAGTAGACGAATTTGCCGACGATCACGTTTCAAGAAAGCTTTCATTAATTGATTGCGAAGCCAATGAGGCATGAACAGTTCCTCCCTCCAGCCTAGGCGATGATGATTCATTACCATATGGCATTTGGAGATTATAGGTGTCTGTCTGCCTAACAAATGCGACAGCTTTCAAAAGTTACTATAAGTAGTAATTCAAAACTAACATGGTCATTAGGTCGTGCTAGTTTTGAATATGAACTATAATTGTTGATCTTCTAGCTCTTCATACCATTGTTCAAGCTGAGCTTGAAGGGCGCGAATTTCAGTAAGTAAAGAAATTAACGGGTATGATTTTTCTTTGACAGCAGCAAAATCTGCCTCAAGTTCATTAATATAATCAAGACCGGATTGAATGTG
>DXHF01000166.1 GCA_019113605.1 Candidatus Paenibacillus intestinavium | reverse complement strand
CTTCTAGATCTTCATGTTCCATTGGCAGAAATACGATCCCTAAATCAAGCTCATTTTGCAATAGTCCGTTATAAATATCACCGGTCCGTAACCCCAATATTGAAAGCTCCACATTGGGATAGCTATTGTGAAATCCCATTACTGTAGGAGGAAGTAGATAGTTAACGACTGTCAGTAGTGCGCCAATTTTTAAGCTACCTGCCTTTAACCCTTGCAATTCACTGATTGCTGCACGTGCCTGTGAGAGCTCATGAAATACATTGTAGCTGTGATGTTGCAATGCTTTGCCTGCTTCGGTAAGCATCGTTTTTTTACCTATACGGTCAAAAAGAGGCATACCAACCTCATGCTCTAGCAAACGAATTTGCTGGCTAAGTGAGGGCTGGCTAATACCAAGTTTTTCAGCAGCTCGAGTAAAATGCAATTCTTGACTTAAAGTAACGAAGTATTCTAACTGTTTCAGTTCCACCGGATGTCCCCCTTTAGTATTCATAGTATAATAATAGGTAATTCCTATCATTATACTATGAATGATATTGAAATACTAATGATATATGGTGAAAATTATTTATTAGATTATAAGCCATTAAACGATTATTAATTACCCCGTATCATAGGGAAAACTAATCATTATGATATCAAAATTAGAATTGATCCTATGAATGAAAGCAGATATGATTATAGTAACAAAACAAAACGTTATCTTCACTTATGGGGGTATAGCCAAATGGTAAGGCAAGGGTCTGCAAAGCCCTCACTTTTGGTTCGAATCCAGATACCCCCTCCATAATATCTAGGATAACTAGCTGGCGCGGCCTTTGAGAGGTCGTGTCTATTTGTCATGATTTCAGGATGAATTGAGGTGGTGATAGATGAAGGATTATGTGATCATAGATTCTCATAATTACTTGATAAACTCATGAACTATAAATGTCGCACAATAACCTTGAAAATATAATATAATTGAATTTGAGTATAAATTTATACTGAATTATGGATATCATCGCTGGTGTGAACATAACATAAGAAGAACAGTTAAAGGAGGGAAGTACGTGAAGAAAATTGAAGTGACCAATGTAACGCCGTTATCTGCCTTTAAGGTAACGATTTATTATTCTATTATTCCATTAGCGTGTATGATGCTAGTAGGCATTCTATTTACTATTATCGCTTCAGCAATTGGTCAACGTGGATTACTCGCAGTAGGTATTCCATATATCATTTTGCCTATTATTCTTATTTGGGTTTATGGTCTGTTTGCGATGCTAATTGCGTTAGTGTATAACGGTTTAGCAAAGAAGTTTGGTGGCCTAGTTCTCACAGTAAAAGATGTGGAAAATACTCAGCCACAAATGTACTACACCAATAATTACAACAATGACTACAATAATCAAAATCATCCAAACAATCAGGATCACCAATAATATCGAATATCATTAATTAACAGCTGCAAGCAATGCGATATACAAATAACTTTAATCAGCTATACATATGTATACGAATAAGAAAGAGCGACTCATCATGAGTCGCTCTTTCTTGTAAAACTTAAGCTCTAATATCTAAGTTTTTACCTAAATTAGGATCAAGGCTACCTTCTAGCACCTTCGTGAATAACTGAGAAGTAAGGTCCTTACTAAGGTTCAAAGATTTTTTTAGCAAGCCAACTTGTAGCTGCGCCTGCACATTAGCAAGACTATTAGCGGTTGATGCTGCCGCAATATCCAATAATATCCCCTCCTAAAACTTTTCGTAACATCTCGACGTTGCTTTCCGTAAACGAAAAGTCACATCGAAAGCATAAGCTAAAACTTTTCGTAACATCTCTACGTTACTTATCCTATTTATCGGAGATTATACGATATTACATTAGCTTCGACGACAATATTAACCTTTTACTGCCCCTGCTACTACACCCTTAACAATATATTTTTGTAAGAACATAAATGCGATAATGGAAGGTAGTACTGCCATAACCATCGCTGTCATTGCATATTGCCAGTCTGAAGTATACTGCCCAAGGAAAGTATATGCAGCGAGAGTTAATGTTTTGGTATCCGGTGAACCATTGACAAGTAGTAATGGAAGTAAGAAGTCATTCCATATCCACATCACATCGATAATTATAATCGTTGTCGTTACTGATTTCAAAAGCGGGAAAATGACTGAGAAAAACAAGCGGAAGCCAGAAGCTCCGTCGATTGTCGCACTTTCATCAATGTCCTTCGGAATTCCTTTAACAAACCCATGATAGATAAATACAGCTAGTGGGGCACCGAATCCCCAATATAGAAAACCAAGACCAACTGTACTTTCAGATAAATTCAATTGTTTGGCAAGTTGAACTACAGTTAACATAATCGATTGAAATGGGATTAGCATTGGCATAATACAAATCATATAGATGACAATACTCATCCGAGATTTGGTACGAGCTAATTTGTAAGCCGCAATGGAAGAGACTAGAATAATTCCGGCTAATCCAATAGTCGTAATGACGATGTTATTCATAAATAATTTAGGATAATTAATGTATTCCCATACGTAAGAATAGTTGGCAAATGTAAGCTTCTCAGGTAATGCGATAACATCTCTCATCACTTCGCCAAATGTTTTGAAGGAGTTAATGATTGTTAGAAATATAGGATATAGAAATATGATTGAGATGAGTACCATAATAATTTCAAGTATAATGCGTCCAGCTTTTAATCGAGATTTCATTATGCCTCAACCTCCCTGCGTTTGAACAATGTAAGTTGGATAATCGTAATAATTAGTACAGCAACGAATAGAACAATTGCTTTAGCAGTACCATAGCCATACATATTATCTTGGAAAGTGGTACGATAAATATCGTAAGCGACACTATACGTTGTGCCACCAGGTCCGCCAGCTGTTAGTGATAGAATGACATCAAATACTTTGATTGAATTTGTTAATGCCATAAATACTGAAATCGTTATAGAAGGTGCAAGTAAAGGTAGTGTAATGTTGAAAAAGCGACGAACAGGACCTGCGCCATCAACTACAGCGGCTTCTTTCAGATCATCAGGAATGGCCTGCAATCCTGCGATATAGATAACAAGGAAGAAACCTACCGATTGCCAAATCGATACAAGTAAAATGGAGATGAAAGCGAGATTGGGATCACCTAACCAACTTAGATCAAATATAGCCCAGCCTGTACTTTTACCTAATGATTCAAAACCTTGCATGAAAATAAACTTCCATATGAAACCAACAATGACTAAGCTTAAGATGTAAGGAACGAAGAAGGCAGCTCTTAACCAAGTTGTAGATTTCAGCTTCATATTAAGTAATAATGCCAAGAAGATTGCTATAACATTGACAAGTACGATATAAAGCACAGCATATTTAATTGTGAACCATGATGCACTTGCAAAATTAGCATCACCAGAAAAAATTTGTTTGAAATTGTCTAGTCCAATATATTTTGCGCTGCTAGATATTCCATTCCACTCCATAAGAGAGTATTTTATAGTCATAACGAATGGAATATAGAAGGCGATGGCCACGCAAATAAGAACAGGAATCGTGAATAAACTGAATTCTATTTTTTCATTTGATCTTCGACCTAGAAATTTGAACATAAGGCACCTCTCTTCTTGTATTATGCCGCTGAGTAACGTTATATTTAATATTATAATGATGTTAAAGCTGCTTCAAAATGGACTTTCATTATCATTTAAGGGTAAAAAAGTGAACCGTATTGTGAAGTGTGAAGGGGGAGGTTTTTACAATGAAATGGTTAAAGCGCTTGCTTGATAGAATTTCTAGTAGATTAGTAAATAAACTTATTATTTTATTTTCAGCAATTATTATATTAGTTGTAGGTTCGCTTACTATTATTTCTTATGAAATGCTGCATAAAGAATCAATTAATAACAGTATTTCGAGCACTACGAATAACTTGAAATTAGTTAACCAGAATCTCGAGGATTATGTAAAGGAAATGGAACGGATATCATTGCCACAAGTGAACTATGATGAATTAAGTTATGCGATATTACATGAATCAGAAGATTATGCATCGAAGATGTATATTGAAGATTATTTGCGTAGCATTTTTCTTAATCAGAAAGATCTAATGGTTGTATATATGTATATTGTACAAGCCGATAAATACTATGAAATTTCACGTCAGCAGTATGATATATCGATAAGAACGGTGCCGGATCAGACTATAGTAGAGCGAAATTGGTATGATGAAGCATTGAATAGCCCGCATAATCGTGCTTACCAGTCGTTGGATTTCAATAAATATGTGGATACTTATCAGGTAGAAAGTAGTGAAGATTTTTTTGCGTATCATAGAGTGTTGCGATCGATTGTAAGTCGGGAGCCTCAGGCTGTATTGTCGTTTTATTATAATAGTTCTGTCAAAGATATCATTATGGCGGATGTTCCACTTGAAGATGGAGAAAAGTTATTTTGGTTAAGTCCAAGTAATGAAGTTTTTGTAGCAACGGACCCTGTAACGTATCATCAATTAATGAATGAGAATATCATAGCAAATCTTACAACTGAAAATAATGGTCAATATACTTGGTCAGATGGGGAA
>DXHF01000165.1 GCA_019113605.1 Candidatus Paenibacillus intestinavium | reverse complement strand
AAAAGAAAAATCTACCCTGCCTTATATAATTTATATATCGATCAGAAGTTACCACAATCGTTCGCTGTGGTAGGACTTGGGCGAAGAGAATTTTCAGATGAAGTATTTCAAGCAAGTGTAGAGAAATCAGTACGTGATTTTTCGCGGCGTGAAGTGATTGACGATGCAGTGATGAACAGCTTCTTGCAAGCATTCCGCTATTCTGCGCTAGATATCGGTCATACAGAAGACTATACAACGCTATTGCAGCTTATCGAGCAGCAGGAAATTAATATGGGCAGCTCGCCTAACCGTATGTTTTATCTTTCTGTTGGACCTGAGTTTTTCGAGACGATTGCCTCTAACATTAAAGAGAGTGGACTTGGAGCAACAAAAGGTTGGAAACGTCTATTGATTGAAAAACCTTTTGGTCATGATTTGCAATCTGCTCAGCATTTGAACAAACAGCTAAGTGCTTCATTTGCCGAGAATGAAATATATCGGATTGACCATTACCTAGGCAAGCCAATGATTCAAAAGCTTGAAGTTTTGCAGCAGACGAACCCAGTGCTTCAAGCGCTATGGTCCAATCGCTACATTTCTAACGTACAGATTACAGCTAGTGAAACAGTTGGTGTAGAAGAGCGGGCAGGCTACTACGATCATGTCTGTGCCATAAGAGATATGTTCCAAAACCATATGCTGCAAATATTAATGATGTTAACTTTACACCTTCCGCAGAACAGTACTTCTGAAGTTGTGCGCTTTAAGAAGAAGACGATTATGGAGTCGTTAGAGCCTTTGTACAAAGAAAATGTCAAATCTCATGTTATTCGTGGACAATATACGGAAGGCTCGATTGCTGGCGTACCAGTCGTTGGTTATACTGCCGAACCGGGTATTGCTGCAACATCAATGAATGATACGTTTATTGCTGCAAGACTTGAAATTGATGATTCATTCTGGCGTGGCGTTCCCTTCTATATTAGAACAGGCAAACGGATGAATGAAAAAATCACTCGGATCATCATTGAATTTAAGGAAGCATTTCAACAAAGTACAACAGTCAAGGAAGAGAAACAAGTTGCCAATTTATTAATTTTTGAAATTAGTCCGAATGAAGGAATTACATTCCAGCTGAATTCTAGAGATCCGCAAAACAAAGAGCAATTTGCACCGATTCATATTGATTTCCATTCGAGCAGTGACGATGTCCCGGAAGCTTACGAGAATTTGATTCATGATGCTTTCCACGGCGACGCTACATTTTTTGCTCATTGGGATGAAGTTGAATTGTCTTGGAAGTGGGTTCAACCTATATTGAATGCATTCCAAGAAAATCTTGTACCACTTACGTATTATTCAGCAGGTTCTAACGGTCCAGCCCAGTCCGACGAGCTACTAGCTAGAGACGGTAACCACTGGTGGTTAGATTCCGAAGCTGAACCTATAATAAGTACTGAACCAAAAATAGAAGATACAAAAGGAGAACAATATGTCTACACAAACCATTGATCAATTATCTATCGACACTATTCGTACTTTATCTATCGACGCGATTAACGCTGCAAACTCAGGTCACCCAGGTCTTCCGATGGGAGCTGCACCAATGGCGTACGCGCTTTGGGCGAAACAAATGAATCACAATCCGGGTCATTCCAAATGGTTTAACCGCGATCGTTTCGTACTTTCAGCAGGTCATGGATCAGCGCTACTTTACAGCCTATTACATGTATCTGGTTATGAAGTTACTATTGATGACTTGAAGCAATTCCGCAAAATGAACAGTAAAACTCCAGGTCACCCTGAATTCGGTCATACAGATGGCGTAGATGCTACAACTGGACCACTAGGTCAAGGTATTGCGATGGCAGTTGGGATGGCAATGGCAGAAGCTCATCTTGCTGCGAAATTCAACAAAGAACAATTTCCAGTAGTAGATCACTACACTTATGCACTAGTTGGTGATGGTTGCTTAATGGAAGGTATCTCTTACGAAGCAATGTCCATGGCAGGTCATATGAAGCTTGATAAATTAATCGTGTTATACGATTCCAATGATATTTCATTAGATGGAGATCTTAATCTTTCCTTCGGCGAAAATATGCAGAAGAGAACAGAATCTGCGCAGTGGCAATATTTAAGAGTAGAAGATGGTAACGATGTTGCCGCTATTACAAAAGCGATTGAAGAAGCGAAAGCTAATACAACACAACCGACAATGATCGAGGTTCGTACGATTATTGGATATGGTAGTAAAAAGGTACAAGGTACAAACAAAGCTCATGGTAACCCGCTAGGTAAAGAAGAAGCGATTGCAACGAAGGCTGTCTATGGCTGGGAGCATGATGAATTTACAGTGCCAGCAGAAGTGAAGGCACATTATGAAGCGTTGAAGCAACAAGGCGCTGTCAAAGAACAACAATGGAATGAGCTAGTAGCAGCTTACACAGCGCAATATGCTGAGTTAGGCCAACAGCTTTCTAAAGTTATTGATGGTAAAGTTGTTATCGATCCTTCTGATATTATTACGTTTGACTCATCTCAATCTATTTCAACTCGTATTGCAAGTGGTAAAGCCATTAATCACTTTATCCAATCTGTACCGTCAATTTTTGGTGGTAGTGCCGATCTATCAGGCTCTACAATGACGGATATTAATGGTGAGCCGATCTTTGCAGTAGATTCTTATGCTGGTCGTAATGTGTACTTCGGTGTTCGTGAGCATGCGATGGGCGCTGCAGGAAATGGTATGGCATTACATGGCGGAGTGAAGCCTTTCGTAAGTACGTTCTTCGTATTTAGCGATTATCTACGTCCAGCAATTCGCTTGGCAGCACTACAAAAATTGCCTGTAACGTACGTATTTACACATGATTCAATTGCAGTTGGTGAAGACGGTCCTACGCATGAGCCGATTGAGCAATTAGCTGCACTTCGTACCATTCCAGGACTAACTGTCATTCGTCCTTCAGATGCCAACGAAACAGCAAGCGCGTGGGCTTATGCCCTGCAACAACAAGATGGTCCAGTTGCACTAATTCTTAGTCGTCAAAATCTACCTGTATATGAAGCAACAAAAGCAAATATTGCTAATGTAGCTAAAGGTGCATATGTGCTAGCTGAAACGAATGCAACGCCAGATGTTATTCTAATTGCGACAGGCTCAGAAGTATCTCTTGCAGTCAATGCGAAAGCTGAACTAGAAGGTGCTAACGTATCTGTTCGTGTCGTTGCAATGCCAAGCAGAGAGTTATTCAATGCTCAATCTGATGCATATAAAGAATCAATTCTGCCTGCTGCAGTAACAAATCGTGTAGCTATTGAAGCCGGTATTTCTCTAGGCTGGGAGCGTTATACAGGAGCTAATGGTCGTATTATTTCCATCGATACTTTCGGAGCTTCAGGTCCTGGTACAGAGGTTATGGATTATTTCGGATTCAGTGCAAGCAATGTCGTTTCTGTAGCTAAGCAATTATTGAATAAATAATCAAACATTCATTGGGGGTAATTTATTATGAAATTTTTCATTGACACAGCAAACGTGGTAGACATCAAAAAAGCGCATAAAATCGGTATTATTTCTGGAGTAACTACGAATCCATCACTAGTTGCGAAGGAAGGCGTCAAATTCGAAGATCGAATTGAAGAGATTCTGCAAGCAGTACCTGATGTTGAATCCGTTTCTGCTGAAGTTACTCCTGATGCTGTTACAGCTGAAGAAATGATTGAACAAGCGAATGAATTAATTAAAATCAACAACAACGATCCAAATGTAACGATTAAACTCCCAATGACGCTTGCAGGCCTAGAAGCTTGTCGCTACTTGACGCAAAAAGGTGTAAAGACAAACGTTACTCTAGTATTCACAGTGAACCAAGCATTATTGGCTGCTCGTGCTGGTGCTACGTATGTGTCACCGTTTTTAGGTCGCTTGGATGATATATCAGAAGATGGCGTTCAATTAATCGTGAAAGTTGCTGAATTATTCCGCATTCATAACCTAGATGCTCAAATCATTGCAGCATCTGTACGTCACCCAGATCATGTTACTCGCGTAGCAATGGCTGGTGCTCATATTGCGACGGTTCCATTCAGCGTAATTGAGCAAATCTCCAAACATCCGCTTACGGACCAAGGGATGGAGAAGTTCGCTGCTGACTGGAAAAATACAGTGAAGTGATGAGGAAGTTCAAAACAGTCACTTGTGATCACGATGTAATGCAATGTAGCTTACTCGGCATCGAATATGCCTCCCCATCGAAAGCCTGCGTGTGCTCACGTACCAAAAACGTACGCTGTGCTACTCGTTTTCGCTGTGAGTCATATTCTTGGTGCTGACAAGCGGATGTTTTGAACCTTTATTGGAAGAGGAAGTTCAAAATAGCGGGTTTTGATAAGGAAGTAATGCAGGATTGTTACTCGGCTACTTAATCAGACTAATTATTGGGGTTCAATGCAAGAATCAGATCTAGACGTGATACAAGCTTTACCCGAGCGGACATAGAAGCCGTTATTTATGAATTTTAGGGTCGAACGGC
>DXHF01000164.1 GCA_019113605.1 Candidatus Paenibacillus intestinavium | reverse complement strand
ATGGACGAGCTTAAGCAAACTAGGATAGGTGGTGTAAGTTGATGCAATTTAAGGGACGTACAGTTTTTGCATTCGTTGTTATGACGATTGTAGCTTCAGTATTCGTCACGATGATCGTTACGGACAAGCTGGAGGGAAATCCAGTAGTTGCTTCTACATCTTACGTATCAGCTGCTACTGATGCAAAGAGTCAATTAACAGATGACGAGCTAGAACGAATTAATACAGTGATTAAGTTGGTAGAGACAAAATATGTATCAGACATAGAACGTGATGAGCTTGTTAATGGTGCAATATCAGGCATTATGAATGCTCTAGGTGATCCTTACTCCGTATACATGGAAAAAAGTATAGCGAGTCAGTTCTCACAATCCATTGAAGGTTCTTTCTCAGGGATCGGGGCAGAGGTAAGTAGTGAGAATGGTCAAACGGTCGTAGTGTCACCGATTAAAGGTTCTCCTGCTGAACGTGGTGGTTTATTAGCGAAAGATATTATTATATCTGTTAATGGCGATAGTCTTGCTGGCTTAACATTACAAGAAGCGGTTAATCTAATTCGCGGTGAAAAAGGAAGCAAAGCTAAGTTAGAAGTGCTTCGAGCAGGTAATTCAGAGCCAATAACTGTTGTACTTATCCGTGATGATATTGATATTGAAACGGTATATTCTACGATTGATAAACAAGGTATTGGTACTATTGAAATTACACAGTTCTCTATGCATACGGCAGAACGCTTTGCAGCAGAATTAACTGCATTAGAACAAAAAGGGTTGAAAGGATTAGTTATTGATGTTCGTAACAATCCTGGTGGTGTCTTGCAAGGTGTAGTAGAAATTGCACAGCTAATGATGAAGGAAGGCAGCGTTGTCGTTCAAGTGGAAGACCGTGCTGGTAAGAAGGAGAAAACTTTTGCTAAAGGTGGTAAGCAGAAGGACTATCCAATTGTTGTGTTAACGAACGGTGGTAGTGCCAGTGCCTCTGAGATATTAGCAGGTGCGCTGCAAGAAGCGGCCGGTGCAACAGTGTTAGGGCAGCAAACCTATGGAAAAGGAACGGTTCAGGTTAGTTTTAACGAAGCTCTGTCCGATGGCGGATTAATTAAGTTAACGATTGCCAAATGGCTGACTCCTAAAGGAAATTGGATTAATCAAAAGGGAGTTACACCAGATATTGTCGTTGAACCACAAGCTGTGTACAGTGTCGCTCGTTTGAACTTAACTGATGATTTGAAAGCTGACCAATGGAGCGAACAGGTTCGCAGTTTGCAAGTGATGCTAGAAGCGTTAGGCTATAAAGTTGATCGCACCGATGGTTATTTCAGCGAGCAAACGAAAGCGGCTGTTGGAGCATTCCAGAAAGAGCAAAAGCTTCTTGATACAGGCATCGTTGACAGTGAAACAGCTACAAAGCTTGAAACAAAGGTGATTGAATATATCCGTGATGCTCAACATGATGTACAACTTCAAAAAGCATTAGATCATGTAGGCAGGAAATAGTTGATTTTCGTCGAATTATTTAAAGGTTGGTTTCTCTTTCGTGAGAAGCTAACCTTTTTCTTATTTTGTTAATATGAACATTCGAAGGGGTGTATGAGCGGTGGGCGATATAGAGCTTTGGCTTCAAGTATTAGGGAAAGCCCTGGTTTCCTTATTGATACAACCGTTTTTTTATATTTCAGTGTTATTATTGCTTGCGATGTTTTTGTATCGCGTACGTATGGAACGTTCAATGTTTTCAGTGAAATTGAAGGAATGGAAGCTTCCCATGTTTTTTATGATATTAGGTGGAATCATCGCCGCAATCATTGTTTCTATTATTGCTGTAGTATTGGGCTTTACATTAACTGTCTCAACCGTTTATTGGCAATGGTCTATCATGATTATACTGATGATGTTCAAAGTTCGCTTTTTGACCATATCATACGGTGCAGGAATTGTGTCCCTACTTCATCTTATTGCTTCAGCTATAGGTCCGCTTTCCTTACAGAAGGATATAGCATTCATCTATGAAACATTGCTCGATATTAACGTCATCAGTGTACTTGTTATAAGCGCATTACTTGGAGTAGCACAAAGTATATTAGTACGTATTCAACATAAATATATAGTCAGTCCTGTCTATATGTCAGGCAAACGCGGTAAAGTCATTGGTGGTTATGTTTTGCAAGGCTACTGGCCTGTCCCATTACTATTATTTATGCCAGTATCAGCAGAACAATCTGGAGCGTTTTTATTTAATACGTCGTATGGACAACCATTTTTTATGGCTATGTCTGGCGAAGCGTGGTTATTGCTTGCCTGTCCACTAATGATTGGGGTAACCCAATTAACGAAAGTGATGACACCCAAGCAGCTTGCTCAGCGTGTGTCCGGACAAGGGTTAGTAGTTTCTATTATCTTATTATTATTAGCTGTTGGAGCATGGTGGTTCAATGCCCTTATATGGGTAGCTGCAATCCTAACCGTGCTAGCTACAGAATTATTAAGTTGGTATAATCGATCGCAGGAATCGAAGCAAGCTCCTTTGTACGCTCAGGATGACAAGGGCTTGAAAGTGTTAGCCATCGTGAAAGATTCCGCTGCTCAGCAGATGAATATTGAAATAGGCGATATTATTGTTAAGGCGAATGGTCAGGATGTCAATTCCTTGGAGCAACTGTATGATGCGATGTCTATTAACCCTGCCTTTTGTAAATTAGCGTTACTTAACCACAATAGAGATTTGAAGTTTGCTCATCGGACGCGCTATGCTGATGAACATCATCAGCTTGGTATTATTTTGGCGCCAGATGAACAAGCCAAATATTTAGCCAAATATATGGAACCATCTCTGTTCACTTGGTTAAGTAGAACGAAGCTACAACGACAGAGTAGTATAAATAAAGCTGAATCAGCAGCATCAGTTATAACATAAGGGCATGCGATAACTCCAAAATAACCGAAACAAAAGCCTATTATGAGCGTATCAATGTCATAATAGGCTCTTTTGATTGAGATTATAGTTTATGCTTCCAAAGCTACTTTTTATTTTATCTCGAAGTTATAACAAGTTTTAGAACAGGCGGTGCTTAGCTTGCAGCTACTATTAGTTGATGATGAAAAATTAGCTTTAATGCAGTTAGAACGGATGGTAAAAAAAGTATTTGCTGAGCGAGATGAACATGACATTGTCATTCATAGCTTTCAGTTAGTAAGCGAAGCTATCCAATATGCCAAATCCAATAAGTTTGATGTTGTTTTTCTTGATATTAATATGCCAGAGATGTCAGGGCTGGAGGCAGCTGATTTGCTACAACAAATGACACCAAACATTGAAATTATATTTGTAACCGCATACGATGAATATGCCGTGCAAGCATTCGAGTTGAATGCGATGGATTATTTGTTAAAGCCGTTATCGATGCAACGTCTAGAGAAAACAATAGAGCGATTATATAATAAGAAGGAAATTACTGTACCACAACAGGATATTACAGATACAACATATCGACAAAGTATTTACTGTATGAAAAAAATTCGCTTTCAAGCGGCGTATGGTGAAGTCATCTATCCCAAATGGAGAACGGCAAAAGCACAAGAGTTATTTGCTTATTTGCTACATCGTCGTGGTGAACTTGTACCAAAATATAAAATTATGAATATGTTTTCTCCCGAGCTAGATAAGAAACGCGCGATGACGCAACTATATACCATTATCTATCAAATAAGAAAATGTTTGAAGGATTCGGGGATCGATGTGAAAATCGATAATGATAGCATTCAAGAAGGCTACTGTTTGCGCTTAGACAATATTGATTTGGATGTTGAAGTATGGGAAACATTAGTTAACGAATTAGATGAAACGGATCCACACTATTATGAGAAGCTAGAGTGTTGTCTGGTGAAATATGATGGTGATTATATGGAAGATTATGATTATTTATGGGCTGAAAGCGAACGTGAACGGCTACGGCAGTTATGGGTCCATCATGCAAGGCAATTACTTCCGTATTTATATAACGAGAGCGAATGGGCAAAAGTATTGAAGCTAGGAGATCGTTTCAATCAGTTTAATCCGTATGAATTCGAATACGGTGTCTATGTGTTTGAAGCATATCATCGACTAGGTCAGTATGATAAGCTTAAGCAATATTATG
>DXHF01000163.1 GCA_019113605.1 Candidatus Paenibacillus intestinavium | reverse complement strand
CCAAGTGAAAGTGTTCGTATGGCAATGGTTATTATCGGAATTGGCCCGATTATTTTCGCTTATCCGTTCTTCCAGAAATATTTCGTCAAGGGGCTAACGGTAGGAGCAGTAAAAGGTTAAATGTTCAGCTATATCCAGCACTGCTGGTTAGCATATAAAATTTTTGGGAGGTCGCAATAATGAGAAATAGCAAAAAAAATGCTTCACTGTTAGTGACAATGATTTTGGCAATATCTCTGCTTGTTACAGCATGCGGTGGGAATAATAACCCAGCACCATCGAATACTCCAGCTAATAACACTGACCCGACGGCAGCTCCAACTGAAGATACTCCGAAAGAACCAGAATTGAAAGCAGTAAAATTGACTGTAGTATATCCTGGTGGTCCTCAAAAAGATGAAAAGCTAGTTGAGGAGGAATTAAACAAATTGCTAACTGAAAAAATTAATGCAACGATTGACCTTACTCCTGTAGACTGGGGCGCTTGGGACGATACAATTAATCTTATGATCGCATCTCGTGAAGAAGTCGATGTTCTATTCACAGCACAATGGAACGGCCATGCTAGTAACGTAGGTAAAGGTGCATTTCTTGAACTTAATGATCTAATTGCCGAGTATGGTAAAGGAATTACTGATTCTCAAGATCCTGCATTTTTAGAGGGTGCAAAAATCAATGGTAAAAACTATGGTGTTCCAACAACGAAAGAGCTAGCTGGTGCTGGTGGTATCGTCTACAATAAAGAAGTAGCTGATGAACTAGGAATTGATATGACAAAAGTTACAACAATTCAAGATCTTGACGCAGTATATGCCGTAGTAAAAGAGAAGAGACCTGATCTAATTCCTCTTTATATTTCTTCAACAGATAATACATTCAATGCTCACTTCTTCGGAAATTATGATTTCCTTGGTGATGCTACGATCCCTGGTGCAATCTTCAAAGATGGTACTGATACTAAAGTAGCACCAATCGAAGAAACAGCTCGTTTCTTAGACACAGTAAAAACTACTCGTGATTTCTTCAACAAAGGTTATATCAATGCAGACTCTGCAACAAGTAAAGTAGCTTCTGCTGATGCTTGGAAAGCAGGTCTAGTATTCTCATCTATTGAATCATTGAAACCTGGTAAAGACGAAGAAGTTGCAAGTGCTGCTGGACTTAGTGGTAAACTTGGTCAAATTCAATTAACAAATAAAACAATTGCAACATCTGAAACTGCTGGTTCTATGTTAGGTATTCCTACAGCTTCTAAAAACCCAGAACGTGCGATGATGTTCATTAATCTTTTGCACACTGATAAAGACATCAATAACTTAATTAACTTTGGTATTAAAGATATTCACTATACGCTTAATGGTGAAATTATGACAAAAACTGACCGTACTGGTGACTATAGTCCAGGTCATGCTTGGATGTTCGGTAACCAATTCTTGAACTACCTATGGGATTCTGAAGATCCAGATAAATGGGCTAAATTCCAAGAATTCAATGAGGGTGCAGTTAAGTCTCCAGCTCTAGGTTTCGTATTTGACAGCGAGCCTGTTAAGAGTGAAGTTGGTGCTCTAGCAAACGTAATTAAACAGTACCAAGTTGCTATCGATCGTGGTGCAGTTGATGTTGATAGTGTTCTTCCAGAATATATTGCAGCACTTAAAGCAGCGGGACTTGATGCAGTTATCGCTGAAAAACAAAAACAATTTGATGAATTCCTTGCTAGTAAATAATTAAATTGAATGTAGCAGCGCCAATAGTGAAAACTATTGGCGCTGCTTTTTGTATATAAAGGAAATAAGATGAACGAAAGCTATTGCGTTTTCAGTCCAAACCTATAATATTAAGATATAATACGGGATGAGATGCGGGGGAATGTTATAGTGATGCTTACGTTTCGTCGGATAGCAATAGTACTTGTTATGATTGTCCTTTCTATTGCTTTAGTTAGTTGTTCTTTTGTGCAGCATAAGAAGCTATCAGATAATGAAAGCGATTTAAATGAAGAGAATCTAGTAGAAGATTTAGTTGTAAATGGTGAAGGATATACATTGAAGTTAGTTTATATAGGTACGCCACAGCAGGATGAACAATTAATAGAGGCAGAACTTAATAAGTATTTATTGAAAAAGTTAAATGCAAAGCTCGATCTAATCGTGTTAGATTGGGGATCTTGGGATAACAAGCAAAATATTATGATTGCATCACGTGAAGAGGTTGACGTTGTATTCACTTCGCAATGGAGCAAGCATTCTTCGAATGTATCACGGGGAGCATTTCTACCGTTGAATGATTTACTCCAGCAATATGGCCAAGGGATAATCGAAAGTCTTGATCCGAAGCTATTGAAAGGCTCACAGATTGAAGAAATTAACTATGGAATACCAACGAATAAGGAGTTCGCTGCACAAGGAGGACTTATTTACCGTAAAGATATTGCTAAGCAGCTTAATTTGGATATGAGTAAAGTTCAAAGTCTGCGAGATTTGGATGAGATTTATGCCACAATCCAACGGGAAATGCCAAACATCACTCCTTTATTCATTAAAAATGGTGAAAACTTCAACTCTCATTATATGGTCAATTATGATGGGCTAGGTGATACGTCGATTCCAGGATATATTCTAAAGGATCGAGAATCTACGACGATTAAACCACTGCATGAGATTGATCGTTACATTGAAAATTTATACTTAGCTAGAGATTTTTTTCTGAAGAATTATACGAATAAAGATGCTACAACGACACAGATGATGGTTAGTGATGCACTAGCATCTCATGAATATTTTTCAGTTGTCTCGCCGATTAAGCCAGGCAAGGCAGATGAACTAGGAGTACAAACGGGCTTGTCAGGTCTGCTCGCTCAAATAGAGTTGAATCAAAAATCGCTTGCAACTTCGGAGACCGCAGGTTCGATGCTCGCTATTTCATCAACGACCCGACATTCTGAACTAGCAATGGCATTAATAAATTTATTACATACGGATGACTATTTGAACAACCTCATTAATTTTGGTATTGAAGGTATCCATTACGAGAAAACGGAGAATAACATGATTACTCAGACTGAATTAACTTCACGCTATAGCCCAGGCTCTAATTGGATGCTAGGAAATCAATTTATCAATTATTTATGGGATACGGAAGACCCGGATAAATGGAAACAATTCATCGCCTTTAATGAAGAAGCAGTTAGCTCACCTGGTCTTGGCTTTATATTCGATGGCGAATCTGTTCGTTCAGAGGTTGCAGCTGTTATTAATGTAGATAAGCAATATGTGATTGCATTAGAATCAGGTTCGGTAGATCCAGCAATCGTGTTACCTGAATATATTGAAAAGCTGAAAAGTGCTGGCATCGATCAAATCATTGTTGCCAAGCAAAAACAGTTTGATGCCTTTCTAGCAAAGCAAGGACGATAGCATACTAGTCTTGGAGAGGATTACTAGCCCCGTCTATAGTCTAGGTTAAATACCGTCATAGGTCTGTTTTGAACATTGCGAAAACAATCTATACTAAGTACATAAGCAAGAGCAACGCAAAGCACTCTACAAAAGAAAATAAAACAATAGAAAAGAAAGAGGTGAGTGTAAGGAATGAATGGCAAATCATTGCTAGGTATTATCTGTATCGTAATTGGTGGTATACTCGCACTAAAGTTTTTCAACATACTGCTTGGTCCGATTATCGGATTTTTACTTCCATTTATTTTAATCGCGTGTGGATTTTACGCACTTAAAAATGGAAAGAAAATTATCGGTAGCTTATTCTTAATCATCGGTTTTGTATTGTTGTTTGGTAATCTAGGTTCGATCATTACGTTAATATTAGCGATTGTATTAATCGTTGGTGGTATATCATTCATTAAAGGGAAGTTTGGTTCACGTTACTAAGGTAGAAGTTAATAAAAAGTTTTAGCGTATGCTTTCGAAGCTACTTTTTATTAGCAAGAAGTATGTCAAGAAGTTAATAAAAAGTTTTAGGATATGCATTCGAAGCTACTTTTTATTAACAAGAAGTATGTCATGAAGCTAATAAAAAGTTTTAGGAGGTTAGAGAATGGGAATTGTTAAACGTATTCGCGACATTACAATGGCAACATTGAATGATCGACTTGAAAAAGCAGAAGATCCAGTAAAATTGATTGACCAGTTTCTATGGTCAACCCGTGATGAGATTATTCAAGCAGAGCGTCTTCATCATCAATACTTAAATCATTCGCACCAGTTAAAGTCACAGTGGCTACAAGCTGAACAACAAATTGAACGTAAAGAATATCAAGCGATGGTGGCCTTGAAAGCTGGCGAAGAAATGATCGCGAGATCAGCTCTGTCTGAAAAAACAATGCTTGTTGAAAATGCTAACTCTTACCGTGGGTTATATGAGCAAAGCAGCGATTCTTTAATGGAGCTGGAAGAACAGCTTAGAGAACTACGCCAGGAGTATCAGCTTGTATATGATAAACGTGCCTTTTATGTATCGCGTATGGAATCACTTCGCTTGCAGCAAAGAATGAACGAGCGAATGAGCTTCAACAATAATAATAACCCTGCGCAAGTGATGCGAAAAATGGATTCACGCTTGAATGAGATGGAAAATGAATCTCAAAGCTTGCGAGAAGTTCGCAAAAACAATGGTGGTATTTATGGAGATCCAACTGTAGCAAGTCGTCAAAGTCTCGCAGTTGACCGTGAGATGGAACAGCTTAAGAAAAAATTAAACGGGGAAGGATGGTCCTTGTGAGAAAAATATACCGCTCCAGAACGAATAAGATGCTATCAGGACTCTGTGGTGGATTATCTGAACTAACAAATATAGATGCAACCTTGTATCGTATATTGGTAGTGGTCCTATCGATATTAAGTAGTGGAGGGTTTGCACTAGTCTATATCATTGTAAGCTTGGTTGTTCCAAAGACACCGAATATATACAATCCGTATGGTCCAACCAGTGGTCCAAATAACCATTCCTATGGATACCAGAACCCTATGCAAGGTCATGACCCAATGAACCAACGTACATCATATAATCCTAATTGGAGCTCAGCTAGACCGGCAGATAACACTGCTTATCAAGCTCCTCCGCAAAACACAGATCAGATGATGGATGATCTAGAAAAAAAAGCACTACGTCGTGAAATAGAAGAATTGAAAACAAAATTATCTCGAATCGAGAAGGGAGAATAATATTATGAGTATTTTCAAAAGAATGAAAGATATGACAAAGGCAAATGTGAATGACTGGTTGGACAAATTAGAGGATCCTGTTGTAATGATTAATCAATATCTACGTGACATGGAGGCTGAGATTCATCAAGCTGAAGTTACTGTAGCGAAACAAATGGCTGGAGAACGCAGTATGCAGCAACGTCTTGATGACAGCATTCGTAATTCTAATGATCGTGAATCTAAGGCTGAAGCAGCACTTCGTGCAGAACAAGAGGAGCTAGCAAGAAAATTGCTTGAAGAAAAAGTTTATTTCGATCAAAAAATTGTAGAGTTTACAGATCTTCATGCCAATGCGAAAGAGCAAGCGGAAGCACTTATGCATCAATTGCATGAGATGAAGGATGAATTCTATCAATTGCGTAATAAACGTAACGAGCTTGCGTCAAGAGCACAGCTTGCTAAAGCTCAAAAACAAA
>DXHF01000162.1 GCA_019113605.1 Candidatus Paenibacillus intestinavium | reverse complement strand
GCATCAAGACACGAAGAAATATCTTCCGCGCTATTATAGGTGACTATGCAGACGCTAACTGTAGCCATTTCAATCATCCTTTCTATAGGTAATTCAAAAAGCGGACTTTGATAACGATGGGTATGCTAACGTAGCTTATTCGACGTCGAAGATGAAGCGAACTTGGAAAGTACGGTTCGCGTGTACGTATTGATGTACACTTGCGCTTCCGCCTTTCTCAAGTAGCGATCCATCTTCTCGATTCTGAAAGCCCACTTTTTGAATCTTTATTATAAGCTTCGTGCAAAAGCATCAAGCGTCGACCACTTGTGTACTCATACCGTACACTTTGCTAGGTTTCGTTTCAACGTTTGATTATGCTTCCGAAGCGTAGTCGACGTCGTATATGAAGCGAACTTGGTAAGTACGGATCTTAAAGCCCGCTTTTTGAACTTTTATTGGAATTCAGGTTACTCAAAAAATCACGTAAAGCATCTTGCCAATGTCTCATCGGCTCAAAACCGTTCAAGGCCATATTGCGATGCTCCATAACCGAGTAGGCAGGCCTTGGCGCTGGTCGTGGAAATTCCGCTGTCGTACAAGCTTCAACCTTAACATCAGCGCCGCTTTCTGCAAATATTACTGTAGCAAAATCATACCATGAGCATATGCCAGCATTAGATGCATGATATATACCGTAACGATCAGTCTCAACAAGCTGCAATAAAAAGCGAGCGAGATCATTAGTATAGGTCGGCGACCCAATCTGATCGGCAACAACCTTTAAAACTTTCCGTTGCTGGGCTAGAGACAGCATCGTTTTCACAAAGTTATTGCCATATTGACCATACACCCATGACGTTCGAACGATGAAAGAATGGGGATGAATGGCTTGAACTGACTCTTCACCTGCAAGTTTAGAGCTACCGTAGACAGTTGTCGGACTTACATCATCCGACTCAATATATGGCGTATTACCCTTCCCATCAAACACATAGTCCGTACTTATATAAATGAGCTTAGCTCCTATTTCATGAGACGCCAGTGCAATATTACTCGTACCATCTCTATTCACACGAAAAGCCTCATCCTGTTCGGACTCGGCTTTATCTACAGCTGTATAGGCCGCGCAATGAATAACCGCAAACGGCTTATATTCACTCATCACCAGGCGGCAACCAGCTAGATCAGTAATATCGAGCTCATTGCGACTTAGACCGACAACGGTAAATGCAGTTTGTTCAATCAGAACGATCTCACGACCTAGTTGTCCATCCGCTCCTGTCACAACAATTGTTGGCTTTTCACTCATATCTAATTATCCCCTATCGATCCCTATATTGCTAATCATAATAGTCTTGATAAGCACCGCTTACCACTTGCTTTGTCCAATCTAGATTGGCTAAATACCAGCGAATGGTTTCACGAATACCATCCTCATAATTGAATTTCGGTTGCCAACCTAGCTCATTACGTATTTATCTGCATCAATCGCATAACGGCGATCATGTCCAAGACGATCCTCTATATAAGTAATCAATGACTTAGGATTATCAAGTTCAGCTAAGATCGTGTCGATTACTTGCAGATTATTACGCTCATTGCGTCCACCCACATTATATACCTCGCCGCTTACGCCTTTATGTAGGACAAGATCAATGGCACTACAATGATCCTCGACATACAACCAATCACGTACATTCAGCCCATCTCCGTATACAGGTAGAGATTTATCGTTCAATGCATTGTGAATCATTAACGGAATTAATTTCTCTGGAAACTGGTAAGGCCCATAATTATTGGAGCAACGCGTAATATTGACATGAAGACCGAATGTTTCATGATACGAACGAACAAGCATATCAGCTCCCGCCTTGCTCGCAGAGTAGGGACTATTAGGTGCTAAAGGTGTTTCTTCTGTAAATAATCCTGTCTCACCTAGCGTACCATACACTTCGTCTGTGGATACTTGAACATATTTTCCAACCTCATATTGCTTTGTCAGATCAAGTAAGACTCGAGTCCCAACAATATTGGTTTGCACGAATATACCTGGATTCAAAATACTGCGATCGACATGTGATTCTGCAACAAAGTTAATGACAGCATCAATCCCTTGAGCGAACAATGGCTCTATCTGTGAACGCTCAGCAATATCTGCTTTTACAAAAGTATGTTGAGCATTCCCTTCAATCGAACGCAAATTTTCCAAATTGCCAGCGTAAGTTAATGCATCTACATTAATAATCGTATATTGCGGATATTTCTCCAGCATATAGAGAACAAAATTGCTGCCTATAAAACCAGCACCGCCAGTAACAAGTAATTTCATATTGTTGGACTCACCCTTCATATTCAAAGTTTATTTCTGCTTCTGCCAGGCGAGGTTGATTACGATCCTTTTCAGAAAGGATTGGACTTGATGTTGGCCAATCAATATGAAGCGCAACATCATCCCACGCTATACCTCGATCATGTTCTGGCGAATAGTAGCTATCTACCTTATACTGAACCTCAGTGTTTGCTACTTGCGTACAGAAGCCGTGCGCAAACCCTCGAGGAACTAAGAGTTGGCGTTTGTTGTCAGCTGACAGCACAAAACCCTCCCACTGACCAAAAGTAGGAGAGTTCCTACGAATATCGACAACAACATCAATAATTTCCCCGGAAATGACACGAATCAACTTCGTCTGTGCAGCTGGATTAAGCTGGTAGTGCAGCCCTCTTAAAACACCTGCTTCAGCGGATAGGGAAAGATTATCTTGAACGAAAATAGTATGAATACCGTGTTTGTTGAATGTTTCCTTATTATAGCTTTCCATGAAAAAGCCCCGATTGTCACCGTAAACAGTTGGTTCAATTAGCTTTATCCCTGCTAGCTTCGTAGCTAATACTTTCATCGTTCTCTCCCACTCCTTATAGCTTCAACTTGCCGAATTGCTCGCCGTATTGAATTGTTGTGCCAGCTCATTCGCTTTACTATAAGAAGCATGTGTACCTGCGTCCGTCCACCAACCGTTAAGTATATTATAGCTCAATTCATTAGCAGCGATATAAGCATTATTCACATCAGTAATTTCGAGTTCCCCGCGCTGTGATGGCTGCAATGTACGAATGATATCGAATACACGGTTGTCGAACATATAAATGCCAGTCACCGCATAACTTGATCGAGGCAGCTTAGGCTTCTCCTCGATTGAAATAATAAGATTTCCACTTAATTCAGCCACTCCATAGCGCTCGGGATCATCTACCTTCTGAATAAGTAGCTTAGCTCCACTCGTTTGCTGTTTGTAGTCAGCTACATAATCCGTAATACTATCTTCAAACACATTGTCCCCCAAAAGAACAATCATTCGATCATCGCCTACAAAATGCTCAGCCATACCAAGCGCTTGTGCAATGCCGCCTGCCTCATCCTGAACTTTGTAGGTGAGGGACATCCCAAAATCCCGTCCACTACCAAGTAGACTCACGACATCCCCCATATGCTCCTTACCTGTAACGATAAGAACATCTTCGAGTCCAGCTTCTTGAAGCTTCGCAATTGAATGAAAGATCATCGGATATTTGCCGACTGGTAGGAGGTGCTTGTTGGTTACTTTGGTTAAGGGGAAGAGGCGCGAGCCTGTTCCCACGGCTAGGATAATGCCTTACATTTGGGTATCCTCCACATTACAATTTACAAATTTTCTCTTTCTTAACATAATAACAGTAGCAATTACTATGAAAAAAAATAAAACATTAATAACAGCAATAACTGGACTATCTACAAATGGAGCCTTTAATTTACTTAGAACTTCTTTCAGACTATCATTGGAGTAACTAACTTCATCTGTAATAAAATCAACGTTTTCAGCTGTAGAAAACCAAAAGGCATTTTTTTCATCATAATACCTTTATCTCATGAATTTCTCAAACACTTGATTATATTCATTCACAACTTTTTCCCAGTCTCGCTGTGCAAACTTATCATACAATTTAGATTGTTCCTGATATAATTCATCGCAGTTTTCCACTGCCCATATTATTTTTTTCGCCATAGAATAAGGGTTATATGGATCAAACAACATCATTTGAGATAGATTTTCATTATAAATTTCAGCTCGAACGACAGGAATATTACTCATAACAGATGGCGTACCAACTGAATATGCTTCTGAGAAAGTAAATGGGAACCCACCTTCAAATAAAGTTGGATTTACAGCACACTTTGCATGAGCGCTAAATGATGCTAATACTTCTGATGACAATCCATGCATAACAAAGATATCATTTGCTAAATGATTATCGTTAATATAGCTCATGATTCTTTGGTCTTCTCTAAAATCACTCGTTATTATCAATTTAATATTACAATGCATTTCTTTATTAATATTTTTTATTGCTTTAATTAAATTGAAAATATTTTTATATGGACGATATTGAGAAGAATATATAACATAATCTATTTTCTTAATATTTATATTATATAAACTACTAACTGGCGAATAATTACTTAGCAAGTAACGATCTATAATTCCTTCAGCCTTTTTTTTCCCTTGTATAGAATCTTACTTGTGATTTTGACAATTTAATATGTTCAGCCATATCGACATTCGCATGTTTAACAACCGTAATTTCCTCTTCTTTCACACCACGTTTATCCATTAAATATTTTTTTTAACAATGTCACTATAGCAAACTAAATGATCAGCAGCTTCAATACTTTCACGCACAAGCTGATATGGAAGTACTGATATAATTTCACTTTCAATTATACAGGAAAGTTAATAGAAAATAGTGTACAATGAATAGGGTGTTCAAAAATCGATAGTTCCTACATTAAGGTTGAGTATTACGATGAAAATCAAATGTATAAATTGCAGGGTAATGGAAAGGAAGTTTCTATGTGTCAAAATTAACTAATATTCCTCAGATACAAAATTTTATTAAATATCGTTTTTTGTTGAAAGAACTCATTATTAGAGATTTAAAAGTCAAATATAAAAGATCAATTTTAGGTGTTTTTTGGACATTATTAAATCCTCTCTTTTATATGGTGATTCTGAACTTAGTTTTTTCAACAATATTCACCACTAACATTAGTAATTTCCCTGTATATTTGTTATGTGGTTCTTTATTGTTTGGATTTTTTTCGGAGGGTACAAGTAGTGCTATGACGTCTGTGTATTCCAATGCATCATTATTAACAAAGGTCTATATACCGAAGTACTTATTTCCTTTCTCAAAAATTATTTTCTCATTAGTCAATTTATTTATATCCTTAGTTGCACTCGTGGTGGTTATGCTCTTTACTGATACACCTTTTCACCCGACGATGTGGTGGTTTATCATACCCATTGTTTATTTATTTATATTCTCACTCGGCATAGGCTTGTTGTTATCCTGCGCTGCCGTTTTTTTTCGCGATTTAACTCATCTGTATGGGATTGTTTTGACAGCACTCCAATTTTTAACACCGCTGTTCTATCCAGTTGATATTTTACCAGAGTACATCAAGCCATACGTAGAGGCTAATCCTATTTATCAAGCCATTTACATGTTGCGTCAGCTTGTTCTATATAATCAATTTCCAACTTTTATGCAGCATTTAAACATGTTTATTTATTCATTGGCCGTTATACTACTCGGACTATTCTTATTCTATAAAAAGCAAGATCGTTTCGTACTTTATGCATAAGACTTTGGAGGATTCTATGGGGAATAATGCTGTTGAAATAAATAATGTATCGATGTGTTTTAATCTTCAAACAGAAAAAATTGATAGTCTTAAGGAATACTTTATAAAGCTAGTTAAAGGTAAAATACATTACAAAGAGTTTTGGGCTTTAAGTGAGGTATCAATATCCATTAAACAAGGCGAAGTGTTTGGATTGGTTGGGTTTAATGGTGCGGGGAAAAGTACGCTATTAAAGATAATAGCTGGTGTATTAAAGCCGACCAAGGGTCAAGTGAAAATTAATGGATCGATTGCACCATTGATCGAGCTTGGAGCAGGCTTTGATATGGAACTTAGTGCCAGAGATAATATTTATCTTAATGGAGCTGTATTAGGATATGGTCGCTCATTCATTAGTGAAAAGTTTGATGAAATCGTTGAATTTGCTGAAATTGGAGATTTTATTGATGTTCCACTAAAAAATTACTCCTCTGGCATGATCGCCAGAATTGCTTTTTCGATCTCGACTGTCGTTGAGCCAAATATACTAATCGTTGACGAGATTTTATCAGTGGGAGATATTCGGTTTCAAGATAAATGCAACAAACGGATCAAAAGCATGATTAGTAACGGAGTAACAGTAATTTTAGTGTCACATAGTGCTGGGCAGGTAGAGGCTTTGTGCGATCGAGTTGCTTTTTTAGAAAAAGGTAAGTTGATACAGGTTGGGCAGACAAAAGATGTTTTAGCGCTATACGAGAATAGTATTTAATATATGCTTGGAGGAAAGGTAATGTTGGATTATGAAGGCAATCTCTTTAATAAAATCATGAAAATTCAAAGCGATCCCTCACTTTATGATTTTGGGGGTGGAAGTCCACTAGATAAGTGTTACGTCATGGCTTATTTGGCGGTAAATCTAAACTTAAAAAACTATGTTGAAATTGGTGTTTATCGTGGAAGAAGTCTGTTTTCAATGGCTGAAGCCTTTAAATTAACCAACGGTAAAGCATATGGAATAGATCCATATAATTCTTTGGAAGCACAGCAGTTTGATACAAGGGAAGATTTAAGAGAAGATGTCAATAGTTTTATGAATAATTTAGATCTTGAACAGGTTTATAAGGATGTTATTATTAAGAGAGAACTCTTAGATTTAACTAATGTAATAGAGTTAATTAGGAAAACTTCTGCTAAGGCAGTAAGTGATTTTGAAAACATTGAAATAGATATGCTTCATATCGATGGCAATCATGATACATTGCATGTACAAGAAGATTATACTAACTATGCGCCGCTCATAAAAGATGTGGGCCTTATTGTGTTTGATGATATAAATTGGGATTCAGTAAAAAAATGTTACGAAGAAGCAAAAAAAGACCATATCACTTTGTTAGAAACTGATTATTTTGGAATTTTGATGAAAACGGATAAAAATCAGAAGAATATTGATTTTACGAAAGGTTTGGCAACGAAATTGAAAAATCTACACAGTAAACTTTGTGAGATTGAGAATCAGAAAAAAACAGAACTCACTGTTGCTGTAGGAGTTTTAACATTTAATCACGAGGAATATATTGTTCAATGTTTGGATTCCATTGTTAACCAGAAAGGAAGTTTTCATTTAAAGCTGATCATTTGTGAAGATAAGTCCACAGATCGAACAGCAGAAATTATAGAGCAGTATATTACGGAAAGCACTTCCATTATAGATAAAAATATAACAATCGAATACTTAACGACAGAAGAAAATCTAGGAATGGTCAAAAATTTACAAAGACTATTAGAAGCATGTCAGGGAAATGACTATGTCGCACTAATAGATGGCGATGATTATTGGACAAATGAAAGTAAATTGCAGCGTCATATTGACTATATGAGGGCTCACCCTGAGTGTGCTCTGACTTTTGATAGCATATTGATGTATTGGGAGCAAGAAGACAAATTCGAACTGTATAGCTTGCAGCAAGAGGCAAAGAAAACGATATTTAATACATCGGATATTATAGAAAACTATGTTATTGGTAATATTTCTTGCTGTGTTTATGACGGAAGATATCTTGCTCAAATTCCAACTCATCTCTTTGAAATGTTTGTAGGTGATTGGATGTTGAATATTGTTTATTCACAATTTGGCGATATTGGATTTATTAAGCACCCTATGACCGTTTATAGAAAACATAAGAATGGCATTTGGTCAGGTATTAACGAGTTTGATAAAAGAAAAAAGTTGATCGATTCAGTTCATGATTATAATAGATTTCTTAATTATATGTATGACGAGGAATTTTCGAAGGTTATTAATCTGCTGTCATATAAAGCCGACGACAAATATCTAGAAAATTACGATGTAGTTATCATAGATGATATTTTTCCCCATCCTGTGAGTGGGTTTAGATACCAAGAATTTATTAGTTATTTACAACATATGAATTCTTTGAAAGTACTGACAACGGGTTGGTCTGTGCATGTTCTTGGTAAACAAACGATTCATGAATTAATGATAAGTTTCAAAAGAAAATTCCCTGATTTAGGAAATAGATTAATGAAATTTACATCCTTGGATCATATTGATTGTAAGTTACTTTATTTTGTTTTTTTAGGAAATGCATACTCCTTAGTGGAATTAGCGGAAGCAAAAAGGATTCCGTTTGTTTTTACATTATATCCAGGTGGACTTTTTGGTCTTAATAATGCTAATTCCGATGATATGCTAAGAAGAGTAATGAAGTCTCCTTGTTTCCGAAAAGTAATCGTTTCACAAAAAGCTATTCGTGATTACTTAATTGAAAAAGAATTTTGTAAACCTGAGCAAATCGAATATATATTTGGAGTCGTTACACCGCTTGATAAAATTGAAAGCTCATATCAAGGTAAAAAACATTTCGGAATCGATAAAGAGAATTTAGATATCTGTTTTGTGGCACATAAATATACCAAGTACGGTCAAGATAAAGGTTATGATGTGTTTATTGAAACGGCAAAGATTTTGGCGAAAAAATATAATAATGTTAATTTTCATGTTGTTGGTAATTTTGACGAATCTGTTATTGATATATCAACAATCAGAGATAAGGTTCATTTTTACGGAATAAGGCAGCCGGAATGGTTTGATGAGTTTTACAGAGATAAGGATATTATTCTTTCGGCAAATATTAATGGAATGATTTATAAAGGTTCCTTTGATGGTTTCCCGACGGCTAGTTGTACAGATGCTGGTCTTTGTAAAACAGCGATTTTCTGTACGGACCCATTAAATCTCAATAACGGGCACTTTAAACAGGATGAAGAACTTGTTATTATTGAGCATAATGTTTCGAAAATTGTTGAAAAAATTGATTTTTATTACAATCATCCTGAATTATTAAAAAATATAGGTGAGAACGGCTATCTTGCCATTAAAAAAATATACGGTTATGAGAGCCAAATTAAACCTCGGATTCAGTTGCTGCAAGATGAACTAGCGAAACCTTTTTATGTTGATGAAGAAGCATTTAAACATTTATACAAGATTTCACTAAAAAGAAGAGTTTACAATAAACTCAAGCAGATTTGTCCGCAGCCTGTGAAAGATGTCATTAAACGTATTTTAAATCGATGACCTTGAAATGAGTGATTGAAAATGAGTTCAAAACCTCATTCACCTCTGGTTAGTGTTGTTGTACCTTCTTATAATCACGCTAAGTTCATAAAAGAGGCCATACAGAGTATTCTCAGTCAAACCTATCAAAATTTTGAAATTATTATTATTGATGATTGTTCAACAGACAGATCTATTGAAGTAATTAACACTATTGTTGATTCTAGAATATATTTTGAACAATTAAGTGAAAACCATGGTGCTGTTGACGCGTTAAATTATGCTATCTCTAAAGCAAATGGAAAATACATTGCTTTGTTAAATTCTGACGATGCATGGTTTCCTGAAAAGCTTGATAAACAAGTCTCATTTTTAGAGGACAATAAAGATTTCGATATTGTTTTTTCTGACACAGTGTTTATTAATGAATACGGAGAAGTATTAGGAAAAAAAGAATATCATAAAGCGGATCGGTTTTCACAAAGTAATCGGACATCAGGCGAATGGCTGCGTAAGTTTTTTTATGATTTCAACTGCTTGTGTCATCCAAGCATGATGATCCGAAAGGAGTTATATGAAACTCACCAGTATAACCCATCATTTCAGCAATTGCCAGATTTCAAAATGTGGGTTGAACTGTTAAAAAGACACAAAATCTTTGTGTCTAGTGAACAACTTGTGAAATTTAGGAATCTTTCTGGAGAAAAAAACTCCAGTGCAAATACTTCGATTAATCGGATTCGGTTTAGTAATGAGATTTACTTTATTCTGAATACTTTTTTTGACAACGTAACATTGTCTGATTTTCATGATGGTTTTTCAGATTTAATCCAGTATAAAAAGGGGATTTTGTCGGAAAAATATTTTTTGAAATGTGAGCAAGCATTTTTGTACCTTCAAGTGGAACATGAAATGGCTCATATTTACAAGCAAATAGGGTTGCAAAAACTTTATGAGCTAATTTCAGTTGATGAATCAAGATCCATTCTAGCAAACTATTATAATTTTACTGACAAGGATTTTTTTAATCTTACTGGTGATTACTCAGGATTAATATACGGGGAGAAACCACTAATGAACATGGCAAAGCATGTTGGGAGAAAGAGCTTAGAATTCATGCCCAGGGTTCAAAGGATTGTTATAAAACTTAGAAACCTTATTTTGAAGTAACGGATCGCATTGGAGTGTGCATTGAAATGAATAAATCTTGGTCTGGGTTACCTTTAGTAATATTCGGAATCGGTGGTTGTGCACGTGAAATAGCAATGTTGATTCATGATGTTAACCAGAACAGTTGTAATCCTGTGTTTAATTTTATTGGTTTCATCTCACATATTAATGAAGATGTAGGCAAACATGTAGATGGTTATCCTATTGTTAGTTCAAACGCTCTATTTCCAACCTTTGCACGGCAGTTTAACCTTCTAGGTGTTTGTCTAGGGTTAGCTAATCCTATTGAAAAAAAGAAATTAAATGACGATTTAATTGATTATACCAACATTGTCTTCCCTAACATTATTCACCCTGGAGCATTTATTTCGAAGCATTCTAAGAATTACTTTGGACATGGTGTGGTTGTTAGCTCAGGAGTTAATATAACTATGAATATTACGTTAGGGAATCATGTACTTTTAAATCGAAGCTGTAATGTCGGACATGACAGTATAATTGGGGATTACTGTACAGTAAATCCTGGAGCGGTTGTTTCTGGGAATGTCACAATAGGACCCCTTACATTAATAGGCGCTAGTTCAAGTATTAGAGAGAAAACTAAGATTGGTCATAATAGTGTGGTTGGATTAGGAGCCATAATTACGAAGGATGTTGAGAGTGATACCGTTGTTTACAATGATGCTGCTGTTCCAAGGAAATTCAGAAATCAGAAATGTGATTAAAGTGATTCGACTCTAAATAAAAACATAGAAATAAGTGATTAGGCGATTACGTACCCAACTTAGGAGGTTAATCTAATTGAATAGCAAAAAGTTTGAAGAACCCATTATGGTTACTAAGTCATTTTTACCGCCATTGAATGAATATGTACAAGAAATCGAAAGGATATGGAGCAGTCACTGGTTAACCAACAACGGTCATATTCATAACGATTTTGAAAGTAAACTGTCTGAGTATCTCAATGTAGAACATATAGCGTTACTAACTAATGGGCACCTAGCTTTGGAAACTGCGTTAAGAAATTTAGATTTAGAAGGTGAGGTTATTACGACTCCCTTTACATTTGTGTCTACAACTCATGCTATAGTGAACGCAGGATTAACTCCTGTTTTTTGTGATATTGACATTAATACTTATAATATCGACGTTAGTAAAATTGAATCTCTGATTACAGAAAAAACAACAGCCATATTGCCGGTACATGTATTTGGAAATCCTTGTGATGTGGAAGCAATAGATGTAATTGCAAAAAAATATGGGTTAAAGGTAATATATGATGCTGCACACGCGTTTGGAGTAGAAATCAGTGGCAGATCTATAGCAAGTTTCGGTGATATTTCTATGTTTAGTTTACACGCAACAAAGATATTTCATTCTATAGAAGGTGGAGTATTAGCTACTAATAACGGAAACCATAAAAAGTTAATAGAGTTATATAAAAATTTTGGGATTTCTGGCCCTGAAGACATAGAGTTGATAGGAATCAATGCTAAAATGAATGAATTTCAAGCAGCCATGGGCTTAATCAATTTAAGATATATTGAAAACCATATCGAAGTTAGAAAAAAGATCACGAATTTATATAAAAGAAATTTGTTAGGGGTTCCAGGTCTATCCTTTTTAGGTGAAATGCAAAATGTTAAATATAATTATTCTTACTTACCTGTCCTAGTAGATCCGAGCTTATATGGAAGAAATCGTAACGAATTACACGAAAAATTGAAAGAATATAATATATTTACTAGAAAGTATTTCTATCCATTAGTTAATGACGCTACCTGCTATAAAGGAAAATTAAATTCAGTTACCCCAGTTGCTAGAGTTGTTGCTGAAAATATATTGACATTACCGATTTACTCCACATTAGAATTGGAAGATGCTGATCGTATTTGTAATATTCTGAAACAACTTGCACAATAGTCAATCTAAGGGCATATGAATTTACTTGTTGACTAGTGATGCTATTGCTATCTATTTAATATGTACGTGTCTTAGTAATACCACCAAAGGAGTTGCTAAAATGAAAGGTATAATTCTAGCCGGAGGTAGCGGTACACGCTTATATCCGCTAACACGTTCTGTATCTAAGCAGCTATTACCGATCTACGACAAGCCGATGATTTATTATCCTTTGTCTGTGTTAATGCTAGCTGGAATTACAGAGATTCTCATTATTTCTACACCTGAGGATACGCAGCGTTTTGAGCAGCTATTAGGTGACGGCCATGAATTAGGGATTAGCTTGTCCTATGCTGTTCAACCATCACCAGATGGATTAGCACAAGCGTTTATTTTAGGTGAGGAATTTATTGGTCAGGATTCTGTTGCATTAATATTAGGTGATAATATTTTCTATGGACATAAATTTACGTCTATGCTTGAACGAGTAGCCTCAAGAGAGAACGGAGCAACGATTTTCGGTTATAATGTTAAGGACCCTCAGCGCTTTGGTGTAGTGGAATTTGACGATGAGGGGAAAGCTATCACGATTGAGGAGAAGCCCGCTCGGCCTAAGTCAAGCTATGCTGTAACGGGCTTGTACATCTATGATAATGATGTCGTGAAAATAGCTAAGTCGATTAAGCCCTCAGCTCGTGGAGAATTAGAGATTACTGATGTGAATAAAGCTTATCTAGAAGCTGGAAAGCTTCATGTAGAACTGCTAGGTCGTGGCTTTGCGTGGCTAGATACAGGAACGCATGAATCATTATTGGAAGCATCGACTTTTATCGAAACAATTGAGCGTCGCCAAAGTTTGAAAATTGCTTGTTTGGAGGAAATTTCTTATCGTAAAGGCTATATTACAAGGCAACAATTATTAAATCTTGCGGAGCCGTTAAAGAAAAGTGGTTACGGTCAATATTTAATTGAGTTAGCTGATAAAAAGCTATAGGATAGGAGTATGCAAGGTGAAAATTATTGCGACGAATTTGTTAGATGCTTATATTATTGAACCTAAGGTACACGTTGATCATCGAGGATTCTTTATGGAAACCTTTAACGTACAAGTTTTTGAAGAGCTAGGTTTTTCTTTTAACTTTGTACAGGATAATCACGTATTATCTATAAAAAGTGGTGTGCTGCGTGGTTTACACTACCAGCTAGAGCCGTATGCTCAGACAAAGTTGGTACAAGTCACGAGTGGCGCAGTTTACGATGTCATTGTTGATATTAGACGAAGTTCACCAACCTATGGGCAATGGCAAGAAATTATTTTAAGTGCGGAGAATAAACGACAGCTACTTATTCCTAAAGGTTTTGCACACGGCTATTGCACGTTAGTGGAAAATACTGAGTTTCTTTATAAAGTAGATAACTATTATTCCCCTACACATGACCGTGGTATTGCTTGGAATGATCCACAATTAAATATTGACTGGCCAATTTCCAACCCTATACTGTCGGATAAAGATACGAAGCAACCTAATTTAAAGGATCTGGAGCATCAATTTATTTACAAAGATAAGGAATGATTGAGATGAAAATACTAGTTACAGGTGGAGCCGGCTTTATCGGCAGTAATTTCGTTAACTATATGGTTGATAAATATGCTGATTATACCATTGTTAATGTCGATGCTTTGACGTATGCGGGTAACCTAGAGAATTTGAAGCAATCTGAACGGAAATCGAATTACCAGTTTGTAAAGGCAGATATTACGGATGCTGCTGCAATGGATCGTCTAATTGGCGATGGTGTAGATGCAATTATTAATTTTGCAGCGGAATCTCATGTTGATCGCAGCATTACGAACCCAGGTGTTTTTGTACAAACGAATATTCAAGGCACGCAAGTGCTGCTAGATGCTGCAAGAAAATATAAGGTACACAAGTATGTGCAGGTATCGACGGACGAAGTGTACGGATCGTTAGGAGAAGATGGCTATTTTACGGAGACAACGCCACTTTCACCGAACAGTCCTTATAGTGCAAGCAAAGCTGGCGCTGACTTACTTGTACTGGCATATCACGAAACGTATGGCTTGCCTGTTAACATCACCCGCTGCTCTAACAATTATGGACCGTTTCATTTTCCAGAGAAGCTAATTCCTTTGATGATTATTAATGCTCTGAATGATAAGCCACTACCAGTATATGGAGATGGTAAAAACGTTCGTGACTGGCTACATGTAAGTGATCACTGTACAGCTATTGATTTGGTGCTGCATAAGGGAGTTAGCGGCGAGATTTATAATGTTGGCGGACATAATGAGAAGCGCAATGTCGAGGTTGTTAAGGAGATTCTTCAGCAGCTTGGCAAGCCAGAGTCTCTAATTCAATATGTTGAGGATCGTTTAGGACATGATCATCGTTATGCAATTGATCCGACGAAGCTGCAGCAAGAGCTAGGCTGGACATCGAACTATACATTTGAAACAGGGCTAAAGGAAACGATTCAATGGTACCTAGATAATCGTGAATGGTGGGAGAACATCATTTCTGGCGATTATCAAAACTATTATGAACAGCAGTATGGTGATAAATTATGATGAGGATAATGGTGACAGGTTCTAATGGTCAACTAGGACAGGAGTTATTAAGCAGTTATCTACTAGTGGATATGAGCTATATGCCTTTACTAAGTCAGAGCTGGATATTACAGACGCCGCACAGGTAGCAGCTGTCTGCGATGAACTTCGACCAAATGTCATCATCAACGCGGCGGCTTATACGAATTTGGATGGGGAAGAGGCTAATCCAGAGCTAGCATTTCAAGTGAATGCGATTGGTCAGCGTAATTTGGCAGTGGCAGCAGAAAAAATAGCTGCAAAGATATGCTATGTTAGTACAGACTATGTGTTTAATGGACAAGCTAGTTCTCCATACAATGAGTATAGTAATGTGGAGCCTCTTTTAGACTAAAAAAGCAGCTCGTTCCTCATCCGAGGAAGGGCTGCTTTTGCTCTATCAGTTTCACCATTCGTTTCACATTTACAACAAATGCGGTAATGTATGCCTGTATTCGCATGCGAAATAAACCTCGGTATTTGGCTGTTGCCATCCCGTGGAATCTCTTCATCTCTGCGTTCTTGTGTTCAATAATGGGTCTACGCTTAATTCGTTCTTTAAACGTATCACTAAGCTCAAACTCGATCTGTTCCTTGAAATGCTCCGCAATGATACGAATCGAATAGGTCTTGCTCTTTGATCCACGTTTGTAACACCCTTCGCTTAGCGGACAGCTCTTACACTTCTCAACATCAAAATAAAACACAAGGGAACTGCTGTATCCGCTTTGCTTACTTCCTTGCAACGCTTTTCGAGTACTGTGCTGTCCAGCAGGACAGATCACAAAATCTGCATCTTTGTTGTATTCAAATCCTTCTTGCCGCTCGCCACCATGATGGACAACAGGATTTAGTGGAACAACAGGCTGAATCGTTTATTTTTTCATCTCCGCAAGATTATCTTTGCCAGAGTAGGCCGTATCTGCAATGATTTCCGTGACCGTTATGCCATTTGCTTGAGTTTGCGACAACAAGGTGGGTAGTTGTTTTCCACCATCACTGCTGCCTTGCGTGACTTCAATCGCTGTAATAATTTCTTCTTCTGTCATAGCTAAATGCTATTTGTATCCAAAGAAGGATTTCGTTTTGCTTTTCCATGCGAATCGGGCAATGGGTCTTCAGGATTAACACCGAGAAACTACTTGTATGCCAAATTCACCTGAGCTTCCTGAATCACTCGTTCATCTGACAGATTATAAAGGATCCGCAAAAAGAGTAGACGAAAAAGCAGTTCCGGCTCATTAGCTGGTCTGCCGTAATATTTGCAATAGCTGTTTTCTACCAACTCATGAATGAAACTGAAATCTACGATACGATAAATCTTTCGCAACAAGTGATCTTCTGAAACAAGATTATATAATTCCGCATGGAACGATGCGGTTAATTGTCTACCGGCATGCAACAAAAGGCTCATCTCACTTTTACTTTTCTTTCATTATACAACAAACCCAGTACCGACAGGGTACTGGGCTCAATTTTACAAATACTATATTCGTTTTGCAGGGATCTCTTGATACTGATTTACCACCGTAATTACTCTTCTCGAAAACTGCTTTAATTACATCTATACATTCAAAATGAATTTTCAAAATTTAAGATAAACCCATAAAGATATATTCCAGAAATATTAGATTTACTTAATATCTATTTCCAGTCTATTCATTCACTTTAACTCTACTAGCATCATAACAAATTACCGCTTAAAAAGACACATTCAAAGGCACATTTGGAATATTTTTTGTAACTATTAGGTGATTTTTATATATAATTTGCCATAGTTTGTCACTTCCCTCGACAACATTCTTTAACCACCTTACATAACTATGATATACTACATAAAGTATTTTACATCGCTAACAAGGGAGAAAAATTATGGCAACAAAGCATAAAAAGTCTAATTTATTACATTCCGAGCATCTACTAACCTATCGTTCCGCTATTTTCTGGATCATGAGTAGCTGTCTTATTTTCTTCTTTTTGTTCATGCCGTTTCAAGGTGGCTTGTTAAATGGTAGTCAGACCTCCACTGAAATCGATATATTGTATAGCTTCATTATAGGCGCTATCTTATTAGCTTGTCTTGGTATTCATCTCTATCAATCTCGTCATAATGGCTTAACGCATACTCCTTATCGCTATATTATATGGAGCATTCCTCTTTCCTATTGCATCTCGATGATTGGAGCGGTATCTGCTCATTATTCCTACATAGAATTTATGATTTGGGTATTTTACGCTATATTGTTCATGACTGCGTATCATTTATTGCGTCAAACTGACGGTCAGCAGATCGCTTTCTACATCTATACGGTTACTTCAGCCGTTATCGTTCTTTTCGGCATGATGAACTGGTTCGGTAATGCATCCCTTTGGGGCATGCTCCCGTGGACGGTTTATCCAGATGCTGTATGGAACAGTGGTACTGGTAGTAGACTGACATCTGTTTTCCAATATGCAAATAGCTACGCGGCCTATTTAATCGCATTCTCGTTTGCTTGTTTAGCTACGGTCGTCTATTCAAAAAATAAATATGTGGTGCTGTTTGCATCGTTGATGTTCGTGCCTACGTTTGTTTCCTTTATTCTTACGTATTCTCGGGCCGGATGGCTCGCTTTTCCAATCATTTTACTTTTGATTCTGCCTTTAATTACATTTTCCAAACAAATTCAACTGTTATTTCATTTTTTAATTGGTGCTATTGCAAGTTTTGTGCTCTTACCAAGCGTCACTAGTTTAGGATTATTGCTGCAACAAGATCATACCCAAGGTAAAGCATTTAAAGCATGGTTTATCTTAATTGCTGTTTCCTTGATCGCGGCAATTATTTCATTCCTATTCAATAAATACGTTGCGACACGTCTTGAGCAAAAGCTACAAGGGTGGAATACGAAAAAAATGATTAATCTGTTCTTGCCTAGTTTAGGTATTCTAGCAGGTGTGGCAGGTATCATTCTCTTATTTGGAAATACTGGATTTATTAAATTATTACCCGGCAGCATTGGATCACGCCTTGAAAATATTAACTTGAATCAGCATAGTGTGCTGGAGCGAGGAACTTTTTATGGGGATGCTATTACCCTTTGGAAAGACTATCCGATTTTTGGCGCTGGCGGGGGAGCGTGGCAAGCCCTTTACCAACAATATCAAAACAATCCTTACACTAGTAATCAAGTACATAGCTTCTTTATACAAATGCTTGTTGAAGTTGGAATCATTGGTATTCTAGCTCTATTTATAGTGTTAATCACTGTTTATTA
>DXHF01000161.1 GCA_019113605.1 Candidatus Paenibacillus intestinavium | reverse complement strand
TTAAATTCAGTTTTGCCATCTGATAACACTCATTTCTGTTTTCTATTAGCCTATAATCTTATAAAGATATTGTATCTTAAATTAGCGTAATTACAAAGTGATATACGAATAATAGCGCTTCTTGTCACAATGCCTATAAAATCATACAATAAAGTGTAGGCAAAAATATAGCTTTTTGCATAAATATTTAATAATGAAGGGAAATATTATTGTGAACATAGAAGAACAGTATATAGATGGTTTATTCGAGCGTGATGAAGTACTAGAATCGATTCGTGAAGGAACAGTAGCGCAAGGGATGCCCGACATTGCCGTGGCTGATGGATATGGGAAGTTATTAACGATGCTTGTAGCGATGAATCGAGTGACGAACGCATTAGAAATCGGAGCTTTAGGTGGCTACAGTGGTGTCTGTCTTGCTCGTGGCTTACAAGCAGGAGGTCAGCTAACTTGTCTTGAATTACTGCCTCAGTATGCAGAAGTGGCACAAAAGCATGTGACGGAAGCAGGTTTTGGTCATTGTATTAGCTATAAAGTTGGCGATGCAAAGGCTAGCTTAGAGGAATTATATCAATCAGGACAGAAATATCAATTATTCTTTATTGATGCCGATAAGGAAGGTTATCCAACCTATTTGGAGTATGCGATCAAGATGGCTGATCCAGGTGCATTAATTATAGCAGATAATATTTTGCTTCGTGGACGTACAGTGAACGATGCGAAGCAAGGTCCAGCGGTACAAGCAGTTCGAGCATTTAACAAGCAAATCGTAAGTGATCCTCGGCTAGAAAGCACTCTTCTACCAGGATATGATGGACTGGCTATAGAAAGAGTTAAGTAAGGTAACTACAAAATAGGAGATAGGAGCCTGATATGTCCTGGAGTAAATTGAAGCAACAATTGGAGAGTTTTCTCAGTCCCACATTACATGGAAGGGTCGAATATCGTGCAACTAGCTATCGTTATTTACCTGATAAAGCAGGAAGTTGTTATATTGCGGTAGATAAAAAGAATGTATTTAATATGAGCGATATTACTACTTTAATTAGATGGTATCAGACGGATCTAGAAATTAAAAATGATTCGAACATCCAAATTCCTATTAACAACGAAGAAATTGAAGCAGTTAGAAAAGGTACGAATGGGCAAGTTCCTGAGGATCGTCTAGTAGTGATGGCAAGAAGTCGAAAAATATCAGAGCATGCAAAGGAGCTTCTGTCGGCACAATCATCTTTAAGTAAATCAAATTTCGTCGTTACAGCTAATAAGTTTTTATCTATGTCTATAGAGGAAAGCATAGAGAGCAATGATCTCTTATTGAATATTCTAGCTTTAGTAGATAGACGAGTTGGAAAAAAACGAATTTTGAACATGAGCGAGAAGATGAAGACAAAACATCCGATTGTACAGTATTTTTATGAATTACGGCTTAGTACGTTTTGAACTTTATAATGGATATTACTCTCTAGTGAAAACATTGATTGGGAAATGTTTTACAAAAGAAAAGTAATCGGATAGATTTTTTCAGACCTACACATAACAAAGAAGCTAAGTAGCAAAACGCTACTTAGCTTCTTTCATTTGCACTCCGTCTAGGTTGGCGTTTATGTAGAAGCGCAAACCATACCCATATACCATTAAGACCCATAAGAATTGCCGAAGTGACAAACAATCCATGAATACCAATCCAACCTGAGAAGAATCCTCCCGCAATAGGAGCGATAACATTTCCGAGGCTAATCATACTACTATTGAAGCTATATGTTCGTGTTGTCATCCCCACAGGTGAATATTTTGCTAGCAAGGAGTTTACGGTTGGTACTAGTCCACCAAGGAAAAATCCAAGGAAAAACCTAGCGATAAGCAATTGCCATACTGTATTTGCAAGAGCTTGCGGAATGAAACTAACTGCTGAACCGATCAGACAGCAGGCTAATATTTTTTCGGAGCCGATACGATCACCTAATTTACCTAATATAGGTGAGGCGAGCATATTAGATATACCTGTAGCAGAGGCGACTAGCCCTGCTAGAAAAGCGATATTAGCAGCATGAGGACTTAATTGCTGTATATAAAGCGGAATTAATGTCATCGGGCTCATATTTGCAAATTGAATAAGCAATGTCACGGCAAACAATGCAGTTATTTGTGGAATAGAAATAATTTTCTTGAAACCGTCAATAACGCTCATTTGAACTTCAGTCGCGGCTTGCTTCCGATCAAATTTTTCTTTGACAATGAACAGCGAAAGTAGTGAAGCGATAAATATAGAAATTCCCGTTATATAGAAAATTGGGCGATAGCCAATAGAATCTGCAAGAATTCCACCAATAAGTGGACCAAGGATTGTACCTGCAATTCCTCCAGACTGCAGCGTTCCCATAGCGAATCCTAACTTATTCTTTGGTGTAGTAGCAGAGACTAGTGCTATAGATGCTGGATTAAACCCTGAGATTACGCCGTTAAGTAAGCGGAGTAGCAACAAATGCCATGGGTTTGTTGCGAAACCCATAAGAACCATCACGATTGCCATACCGAATCCAGAGCGAAGAAGCATTAACTTACGCCCGTAACGATCGGACAGCTTTCCCCATAGTGGCTGAAATAAAAACGCAGTAATGAAATTACCTGCAAAAATAACTCCAGCCCATATTCCTATTTTATGAGGATCAGTGACACCGAGCTCACTTTGCAAATACAGTGTAAGAAAAGGCATGATCATGGTCATTCCAGCCATAACTAAAAATTGACCAAACCATAAAACGATAAGATTCTTTTTCCATTGTGTCATGTATATAGTATAGCATGTTTGAAAATTATTATTTATTCGCGATAGAAAAAGAGAAGTGTCATGGTATTGTCATACGTAAGCGCGATGAAGCGTTGTTAGATAATAACAAAAGGGGCATAATAAAAGGTAGACATTAATACATAGAGAAGAGGTTTTAGCAATGGCTTATAATGACCTGTTCATACGTGCATGTATGAAAGAAGAAGTTGAACGTATACCTGCATGGTATATGCGCCAAGCTGGTAGATATGATCCCGAATATCGTAAAATCAAAGAAAAATATACATTACTCGAAATTTGTAAGCAGCCAGAATTGGCAGCAGAAGTAACATTGATGCCAGTTAAAAAGCTTGGTGTTGATGCAGCTATTTTATATTCAGATATCATGAATCCGGTTGCGTCACTCGGGATTGATTTTGATATTGTAGCCAATGTCGGACCGGTCATTCATAATCCGATACGATCAGCTGCAGATGTGGAAAGGCTAAAGCCAATTGATGTTGATAAAGACTTATCCCATGTCATTGAAACGATAAAAATATTAGATCGTGAGTTAGAAGTACCGTTAATTACGTTTGCAGGTGCTCCGTTTACGATTGCTAGTTATCTCATAGAAGGTCGTCCTTCTAAAAATTACTTAAAAACAAAACAATTAATGTACAGTGAGCCACTAGTATGGCATCAATTAATGGACAAGCTTGGTGACATGGTCATTACGTATTTACGTGCTCATATTGCAGCAGGCGGTAAGGCGTTCCAAATATTTGATAGCTGGGTAGGCGCACTTTCACCTGCAGATTTCAAAGTATATGTGTTGCCGACGATTGAACGGATTTTCGCTGAGCTTGAAGATACTGTACTTCCGAAAATTTATTTCCCGGGTGTAGCATCAGGTGAATTGCTACCTGAGCTATCCAATGTGAAAGCGAATGTTATCGGACTAGATTGGCGTGTTTCGATTGCCGAGGGACGTAGAAGATTGGATCACCAATTTGCGGTACAGGGTAACTTAGACCCTACGATTTTACAAGCTCCACAGCATATTATTGAGCAATATGCTGCAGAAATTATCGATCAAGGAATTGAACAACCAGGCTTTGTATTCAATTTGGGACATGGATTATTCCCAGAAGCATCACTTGAAAAGCTGAAGGAGCTTACTGACTTTGTACATAGTTATTCAGAGCAGGCTATTGCAAGGTTGGTCAAATAGTCCATTTGTGATCACGATGTACAAGCGTTGAAGTGAATTCGACGGCGGATATGGCAAGCGAAGTAATCAATAGTTTTAGGAGGAGCAAGTGAATGGTACAGCAAAAAATAGGTGTATTAGTAATGTCGTATGGAACTCCCCAATCTTTAGATGATGTAGAAGCATATTATACGCATATTCGTCGTGGACATGCTCCTACAGCAGAGCAACTGAAAGAGCTAACTGATCGCTATGAAGCTATTGTTGGTGGCGTGTTTCCATTACGTGAAAATACGAATGCACAAGTCGATGGGTTGCAAAACAGACTAAATGAGCTTATGCCAGGCCGCTACGTTTGCTATCAGGGATTAAAACATGCGTCCCCATTGATCGAAAATGGTGTAGAGCAAATGGCCCAAGATGGTATCGGGCAAGCGATTGGAATTGTACTTGCACCGCATTATTCTGTGATGAGTGTTGGTGGCTATGTAATGCGTGCGAAAGAGAAGGCAGCTGAACTAGGTATTAAGATGAAATTCGTCCAGTCGTACCATTTACATCCTAAACTTATTGAAGCGCTAACGGCCAGAGTGAGTAATGTATTTGAACAGCTGGCACCATTACAAGGGGATAAGCCAGTTAAAGTTCTATTCAGTGCTCATAGCTTACCTGAGAAAATTAGGGAATTAGGCGATCCTTATGAGCAGCAATTGCTGCAAACATCAGAAGCGATTGCTGAAAATACGGAAATTGAGGATTGGCAATTTACTTGGCAAAGTGCGGGTCGTACTCACGAGCCGTGGTTAGGTCCAGATATATTAGATACGATGGAGCAATTAGCTCAAGAAGGCTATAAAGCGATTTTGTCAGCACCAATTGGTTTCGTATCGGATCATCTTGAAGTGTTGTACGACCTTGATATTGAAGCAAAAGCTAAAGCAGAGCAGCTTGGCGTAGCATTTAAGCGGATCACTATGCTGAACACTGATCCATTATATATGGAAACATTAGCGGAGTCTGTAATTACAATAAGTGCGCAACTAGGGAAGGACTGATAAAATGCGGAGTGCAGAAACGATTGATACAGTTGTCGTGATAGGCGGAGGGATCAGCGGACTGAGCTCCGCTTTTTACTTGCAAAAATTAGCAAGAGAAAGTGGTCAGGAGATTCGGATTGTACTAGTTGAAGGGGAAGATCATCTTGGCGGTAAAATAAATACGCTGCATAAAGATGGATTCGTTATTGAAAAGGGCCCAGATTCTTTTCTAGCTCGTAAATTAGCTATTATTGACCTCGCGCAAGATCTTGGCATAGAGGACGAACTAGTAGCAACAAATCAGAAAGCTTCAAAAACATATATTATGAATAAGCTACATTTACACCCGATGCCACCAGGATTAGTACTAGGCATACCGACAGACATCATTCGGTTTTTGCAAAGTGAGCTTATTAGTCCTGAAGGGAAGCTTGCTGCGTTAGCTGATCTATTAAAAGAAGCAAGACCAGCAGAGCGAGATGAATCACTTGGTGGTTTCCTTGCTAGACGGATTGGTACCGAGCTTGTTGCCAAAATTGCTGAGCCACTGCTTGCAGGAATATACGCAGGGGATCTATACAAGTTAAGTCTCAATGCAACATTCCCGCAATTTGCCCAGTCGGAACAGCAATTCGGTAGTGTCATTGTTGGTTCCCGTCATAATAAGCGTGTAGCAGATGCACAGAATAACGGTAAAAAGCCAGTGACCTTTATGACGTTCCGTAAAGGTTTATCCACAATGGTAGATGCGCTAGAGAAGGCATTGTCTACTATTACGTTACAACTCAATAGTAAAGTAGACCGGTTAGAAAAGTCGACAGACGGCTATATCGTTCATCTACAGGGTGGCGCACAATTACAGGCCAAAGGTGTGATTATGACTACGCCTGCCTTTGTATCTAGTAAATTATTGAACCCTTATATTAATACTGAAGCGCTTGCTAATATTCGTTATGTATCTGTCGCCAATGTAGTGATGGCTTTTGACAGAGCTTCCTTTGGAGTGGATTTCGATGGATCGGGATTTTTAGTTCCTCGTTCTGAAGGTTTGCACATTACGGCATGTACATGGACGTCGAATAAATGGTTACATTCCTCACCAGAAGATAAAGTGTTATTACGATGCTATGTCGGACATTCTGAGGATCAACAGTCAGTTAAACTCGATGATGAATCATTAATTGCTGCTGTTCGTGAGGATATTAGAAAATCAGTTGGTGTAACAGTGGAGCCGATATTTACTGAGATTACAAGACTGAATCACTCGATGCCACAATATCCGATTGGTCATGTCGATGCGATTAGAAATATGCGGATCGAACTGAGTGCGCAGTTGCCAGGGGTATGGGTAACAGGTGCAGCATTTGATGGTGTAGGATTGCCAGATTGTATTCGCCAAGGTAAAGCAGGCGCACAAATTATGCTAGACTATTTAGAAGAAGTTGCAATACGACAATAATAATTGGAATAATGTTGGTTAAATCGTCTACTTATGATCACGGCAGATAAGTTCCGAAGTGAAATCGGTAGGGGATATGATGCTAGCTGATTCGTCATGTAGTAGAATGATGAATCAGCTAGTTTTTTGCGTCAAAAATAATTTATCGACTTCGAAAGATGGACTGTGAATTAAGTAAATTAGAAAATATTAACTCAGACTGCCAAATAAACGATATAATGAGGGAAGTTCTGGATTATGTGAATCTATTACATAGGTAAAGGAGTTCTCTTATGTCTTTATCAAGAATGGAAACGAAGCAGCGCGAGCAACAACACCGAACAGGAAATAAAAGAAAAAGGCGTCGATTATTGCTTCTGAATACGACGCTGCTAGCCATTATAATTATTGTCGTTGCCGTATTCTATCGTGGAGATCAGCTTTTGTCTACTGCAAAAGAGCAAATTAGTAAATTGTCGATGTTCAAAGAAACGACAAAATACAGTGCTGCCGACAATGCTGGAACGAATAACGCGGAAGTCAAACCGAATGATTCGCTAGCAGATGGTAATGAAGCTAATGATGAGGGTACGATTGTAATTGAGGATGATCCAGTCATCGACAACACGCCAATCGAAGCTACACCAATTATTGAACAAGATGAACTGACACCGGTAGAAATAGCTTCTAGTACGGTCAATCTTGCCTTTGTCGGAGATATTTTACAAGGGGAATATATTAATGGTTGGCTACAGCAAGAAGGGTATAGCTATCCTTTTCAGAAAGCATTATTACATCTAAGCTCAGCTGATATTACTTCTGGAAATCTAGAAATGCCGATTACAACTCGAGGCACACCTCAGGAAAAGACCCATGTATTCAAAGGAGCACCAGAAGGGCTTCAGGGACTTGTTGATGCAGGAATTGATATCGTTTCATTAGCTAACAACCATACATTAGATCAAGGCGTTGAAGGTATGCTGGATACGATTACTCATTTGGATGAATATGGAATTAAGCATACAGGTGCGGGTAACAATGATACGGAAGCTTACACACCTGTTATTCAAGAGATTAATGGGATTAAAGTTGCTTATCTTAGTATTAGTCATGTCTTGCCTGTTACAACGTGGAAAGCTAATAAGTATACTGCAGGTGTTGCTGAAGCGTACGACTTAACTCGGGCAATGCAGGCTATTGAAGAAACTGAGGAATTAGCCGATGTGACGATACTAATGATCCATTGGGGGGAAGAACGGAAAAACAAGCCTACTGAGGCACATTTGCAAATGGCGCGACAACTGATAGATGCTGGAGTCGACATTATTGTCGGAAGCCATCCGCATGTATTGCAAGGATTTGAGCAATATAATGGAAAATGGATAGCATATTCGTTGGGCAATTTTGTATTTGCTTCACATCCGAAGGGAAAACAAGCGGAAACAGGAGTATTAAATGCGACATGCAATATTAATGCGGAATGTGAGCTGGAGTTTTATTCGATGAAAATTGTCAATGCACAGCCGACACCAGTAGAGGATGAAGAAGCTGAAGAAATACTCCAATTTTTACAGGATGTATCTTTCGGAGGTGTTACTATAGATAAACGAGGTAAACTTTCAGTAAAGTGAGGATAAATTCGTGGTATCAATCGTTTCAGAATGGTGGATAAGAATCGTTTTAGGTTTAATAGGCAGTGGACTAGTAAGTTATATGGCATATCGTAAGCAATCATTATCATTATCAGGCATGTTGTCCGCAATTATTATGGGAACGGGTTTTATATTGTTTGGTGAGCCAATCTGGTTCTCACTATTAATCGTGTTTTTTGTAAGCTCAACAATATGGTCCAAGTGGAAGCGTTCTGTAGCTAAGAAGCGGGAAGCGGAGGCTAGCTATGAGAAAAGCGGTAGACGTGATGCAGGGCAAGTATGGGCCAATGGTGGAATAGGTCTACTGCTCTGTATTGGACATGCGATTATACCACATGAAGGTTGGTTATATGCTTATATTGGCGTCATGGCTAGTGTAACGGCAGATACATGGGCAACGGAAATTGGTGCACTAAGCAAAAGTGAGCCTATTTCCGTTATTACTTGGAAGCGAGTACGAGCAGGTACAAGTGGTGGTATAAGTTGGCTAGGGAGCTTAGCGTCATTAGCAGGGGCTGCATTGATCGGAATAGTTAGTAGTCTCTACATACAGCTTGATTACCGTTACATCGTAGCGGGAGCGATTGCAGGCTTTGTAGGAGCAATGGTTGACTCGATCATCGGCGCTAGGCTGCAAGTAATGTATCGCTGTGAAATATGTAACAAAGTAGTTGAACGTACAACCCATTGTAGTACTGAGACGCGATATTCACGAGGGCTAGCGTGGATGAACAATGATCGGGTTAATGGCATATCAAGTATAATAGGTGGATTAGTTGCTATATTGCTTATGGTTATGATGATTCAATAATAATTAAGAATAAGCATCAACAGTGGGAAAATACAACATCGTAGCTTAATTATTTCCCGAGAAGATATTCCTATGAATATTTGTATAGCTTCTATACTATGTGGGATATTGGTGTTTGCTTTATTTATGGCGATATTATCAAATGTGTAAATGAATCACAACAAAAGGCTTCCGCCTTATGTTCACGCGAGCTGCGAAACATAAGGGGAAGCCTTTTTATTATATAGAGCTTATTTAACTAGCTCTTCCATTTGCGAGATAAGATCTTCGAACACGCTCATCGCCTGTTGGATTGGTTCTGGAGAAGACATATCTACACCAGCACGCTTCAAAATCTCGATCGGATAGTCACTGCCGCCACTCTTCAGGAAGCCAAGATAGCGTTCAACCGCGGGCTCACCCTCGTCAAGAATTTGTTTGGAGAAGCTTGTTGCAGCAGAGAAGCCAGTCGCGTATTTGTACACGTAGAAGCTTGTGTAGAAATGCGGAATTCGGGCCCATTCCATCGCAATATCTTCATCAACTTTAACACCTTTACCGTAGTACAAGACGTTTAAGTCGTAGTAGATGCTGCTTAAATCTTCAGGTGTTAATGATTCGCCTTGCTCTGTACGCTCATGAACGATCTTTTCAAACTCAGCAAACATCGTTTGACGGAATACTGTTGTGCGGAATTGATCAGCATAGTACGTTAGCAGATACAACTTTTCTTTGGGATCCGTTGATTTCTTCAGCAAGTAATCCATAAGTAGTGCTTCATTCAATGTCGAAGCGACTTCCGCAAGGAAGATCGGATATTGCGCATCGCGATAATTTTGTGCTTCATCTGAATGGTAAGAGTGAAGGGCATGACCCATCTCATGCGTCAACGTGAACATACTATTCAAATTATCGTTGTGATTCAACAGTACATATGGATGTGTACCATATGCACCCCAGCTATAAGCGCCACTACGCTTGCCTTCGTTCTCATATACATCAATCCAACCGCTATTTAACCCTTCCTTCAATACTGTTAAGTATTGCTCTCCAAGCGGCTGTAGACTTTCCTCTACAATGTCCTTAGCTTGGTCATATGTAATTTTCATATCGAACTCATCGACTAATGGAGCGAATAGATCATACATATGTAGCTCGTCGACACCAAGCAGTTTTTTGCGAAGCTCCATATAACGGTACATTAATGGTAAACTTTCATGAATTGTGTCGATTAGATTTGTATATACAGAAGTAGGAACATTATCACCATATAGGTACATATCTAGCACAGAATCGTATTTTCTCGCTTTAGCATAAAATAGATTTTTGTTCACATTGGCGCTAAACGTTGCTCCAAGTGTGTTTTTCAATGTGCTGTATGTCGCATATACCGCTTTAAATGCTTCACGGCGAACATCACGGTCTTTACTTTCCAAAAATTGAATGTAAGTACCATGCGTTAGTTCAACTTCAACGCCTTGTTCATTTATCACTTTAGGGAACTTCATATCGGCATTATTCAACATGCTGAAAATATTGTTTGGCGAGGAGCTAATGCTGCCAACTTGAGCTAGCAATGCTTCTTCAGCTTGTGACAGAATATGTGCTTTTGAACGCTTCATTTCTTCAAGCGAATGACGATATTTCTTCAGCTGTTCATTATTAATTAATGCATCTAGTTCTTCGTTAGTTAATGCAAGGATTTCAGGAGTGACAAAAGATAATGCTTCACTCGCTACAACATTAATTTTACGAGCTTTTTCGGATAAAGCTTGATACTTTGTATTTGCCATATTTTGATGCAAACGCATATTAGCGTATACATACAAGCGCTCAAGTGAGATGGACAAAGTATCTTCTAGCTCGAAGCAATTATTAATTTCTGCAGCGGAAGACAGCTTACCTTGAAAGGCAGCGAATTGTGGGATTAATGCTTTTACTTGTTCGTATTCTTGATCCCATGCTTTCTCGCTTTCAAAGATATGTTCAAGCGTCCACTGGAATTCGGGTGCAACCTCTTCACGTTTAGGTACAGTACTCATACTATTCCTCCTTAGATCCTTTTTGGATTGACTTATGTACACATCGCTGGAAGCTTGCAATGTCGTCGATTGGAGCAATGCTACCAGCGTAATGCAACAAACTAATTTGGCAACTGTTAACTTATTCATAGGTTCACCTCAGATAGCATATATACCCATATACTATTACCGAAATGAACAAAACTATGCGCAAGTTGGAGACTATTCAATATTCTGCCAATGAACAATCATATTTTGTAGTCTTCACTTAGATTATGTTCCTAGAGTGAATAAAGAATATACAATAATGAAAAATGCGAATCCAATCATCACAATTGCAAACAAAGCTAACCATTTCTTAATTCGAGCTGGAATGGTATCCTTATTCATCACTAACACTAGACCTAAAGCAATGGCAACAATAATGAAAATAAGACTAATCGATGGATCCATACCCATAGTACTATTCACCTCCGTCATCAAGCATGAGAATGAATTGCGATTCCATTAAACATTACGGAAGTTATCGAGAATTGCTTGTCGCTCATCTTCGCGGCCTACAAAATCTTCGGCACGGAAGCGATTTTCAGCCCAGTGAAGCATTTCTGGACGACTAATGAATTGATATCCTTGTTCACCCCACTGATCGGATATTTCACGAATAACAAGAGTTTTTCCTTGAACTTCGACTGTGAGCATATTGTATTTATCGCTTTTGTAGATTACATGTTTTTTGTACATAATGATCTCTCTTCCTCATTGAAATGCGTTAATATTAATATCATAGCTATATTTGAGGTGACAATCAACAAAAGACAGTGAATTTACTAGTAATTCGTAGGCATAACTTTATATCATCACCAATATAATAGAAAATATTCATAAATTGTAAAAATTGCAATCATTATGGATTAATCGTATAATGACCGTATTCACTGTAATTGCAGTGGTCAATTTTAGGAGGTTGTTTATTTTGAAAGGTACAGTTAAATGGTTTAATGCAGAAAAAGGTTATGGTTTCATTCAAGCTGAAAATGGTGAAGATGTATTTGTTCACTTCTCAGCGATTCAAGACGAAGGCTTTAAGTCTTTAGATGAAGGACAATCGGTTGAATTTGATGTTACTGAGGGCAATCGCGGTGCGCAAGCAGCGAATGTTATTAAGTTATAATAGATCGAAAATCGAGCGAAGTTAAGTAAAGAGGACTTGGCCCCATCAATTGATGGGGACCAAGTCCTCTTTGTTATCTAGCTTTCTGCATATTTAATGTTGTAGAGAAAGAATCCGATTGCCCCAACAATAGCAAACGCGGTGGCGATTTGATAGAAAAGTTGATGACCAAAGCTGGCATAGATTTGTCCGCCTACTAGTCCACTCATACTACCTGCTATACCCATCCATACAATCGTGAATATCGCTTGACCAGAGGCGCGATATTGGTCAGGAAGTAGCCGAGACATGTAGCGGAGCGCCGTCGTGAAGTAAATACCAAATGTAATGCTATGCATTAGCTGAGTAACAACGACCCATTGTGGCTCGGTAATCGATGAAAGTAGAAACATTCGCAACGCATACATTATGGAAGCAAAAATTATTAATGGTATTTCCTTGAACTTATGTCCGTATTTACCTAAAAGAAAGAGAACGGGGATTTCGCTCATTGCTGAAATTAACCAGGCTAGTCCAACGAATGAATCAGAAGCTCCAATCTGACGCAGGGTTATAGCGAGAAATCCTTCATACATGCGGTGTGCTGTCGAGATGAAAAAGAGTAAAATGAAAAAATACACTACTTTTGGTTGTTTTATTATCGTAACTAGTCCAGAAAAATCGAATTTCTTCGAGCTTCCATAATAATCTTTAATAAAGAGGGTACCAATTATTGAGGCGGCAATCGTGATAAGCAGCAAATTCAACGTATGACCCGTTCCAACTGCTTTTAGGATTAGACCGAAGCTATAGGCACTTAAAGCAAAGCCCAATGAACCAAATATTCGAACTAAAGCATAGGGTGTACCCGTATACTTACTAGAAAGTAATATTAAACTATCATTTAACGGATTAATGGGAGTTTGGCAAAAATAGAATAAGGTCATAATGAAACAAGTAATGGAAAAAGAATCAACCTGATGTAATAATCCAATGGCAATAAATTGGAAAATAAATAAAATGCGAACTAATTTCACAATCGTTTGATTTTTGTCGCTAATGAAGCCGGTGAACATATTTGCAAAGATAGCGATCATTGGTCCTATAGAGTAGAGAAACCCAATTTGGCTGGCATTATAGCCTTTATCAAGAAAAAATAACGGTAAAAAGCTAACGACTAAAGCTTGTGTTGAATAAGTAATAAAGCTGTAACTTCTTAGAGCTAGAGTCTCACGCTTCGCGTTGTGACTGGGGTGACTAACTGAGTCTTGCATGCTCGTGTTCACTCCAATATGATTATAATTAAGCAATTGTAAATTAAGTATAACAGAAATTGTGTAGGATGATGGCTAGATTATTGCAGTAATTATATGTTACATTACATGTAGATGATCTCTTATAGAAATTTGCACTTTTCATCTGCATGTGCTGATCTAATTGATCAAGGAGGTGCATTGGGATTCTTATCACTAAAAGTCGAAGAAAGGCACCTAATGGTGCCATTAGATTAATGCATCGTGTGTACAAATATGTACTCCCAGATGTGGCACAAGAGCTAGAAAAGCTTAAAAACCGTGCAAACTTAATACCTGATCCGGAACTTAGAATGCAAGCCCTTAATAGTATTCAAGATAAGAAATTTCATTGTCAGGGCGGTGGCGTATACGCCGCAGCTAATTTGCAATATCGTACAGTTTTAATTCCGCTAATTGTAGCGCTACAAACGATTAGTGATTATTTGGACAATTTGTGTGATAGAAGTACATCACTAGACGCTGAAGATTTCAGAATGCTACATCAATCGATGTTAGATGCCGTAACGCCAGGTGCTACATTGAAGGACTATTATGCATACCGTGAGGAAAAGGAAGATGGTGGCTACTTGCATCATCTCGTTTCACAATGCCAACAACAAATTAAGTTGTTACCTTCCTATAGTGCCGTGCAATTTCATGTTATTCATTTGGTATCATTGTATGGTGACTTGCAAGTGTACAAGCATATTGCCAAAGATCTCCGCGAGGAGAAATTGCTAGGTTGGTGGGAAGAACATAAGTTTGAGTATCCACATTTGCAGTGGAATGAGTTTGCGGCAGCGTCGGGATCTACTTTAGCTATGTTCATGCTTTTTCTAACGGCTACAGAAGAAGGAGTAACTGAGGAAGATGGTATAAGGATCAAAAACATCTATTTTCCACATGTGTGTGCATTACATATTCTACTTGATTATCTTATTGATCAAGAAGAAGATAAGGTAGGCGGAGATCTGAATTTTTGCAATTACTATGAAAGTGAAGCTACACTTGTTGACCGTATCGCTACGATAGTGAATCGAGCTAGGAAGGATGTACAACAGCTTCCTGCATCGGGCTTTCACCGCTTAATTATAGAAGGCTTACTTGCTTTATATTTGTCAGATCCGAAAGTGCAGCAACAATCTGATGTTCGTAAAGTATCGAAGCAACTTATGAAGAAGAGCCCATTAACTCGATTATTCTTTTTTGTGAATAGTATGTGGATACGTAAGCAACAGGCTTAATATACAAAAGAGGAAGTTCAAAAATCTCGCTTTTTGAACATTTACCTCAAGGAAATTGGAGGAAGATTTATGTCATCAGTCAAAAAAATTGCAGTGTTAACTAGTGGTGGAGATTCACAAGGGATGAACGCAGCTGTACGTGCTGTCGTTCGTAGTGCTATTTTCCATGGTATTGAAGTATTTGGAGTACAACGCGGTTATCAAGGGTTATTGAACGATGATTTGCGTCCAATGGATCTTCGTAGTGTTGGAGATATTATTCAACGCGGAGGTACAATTCTGCAAACAGCTAGATGTAAAGAATTTACAACGGCTGAAGGCCAACAACGTGGCGCAGAGATTTTGAAAGCAAGAGGCATCGATGGTCTAATTGTTATCGGTGGAGATGGCTCATACCACGGAGCAAATAAATTAAGTAAATTAGGAATTAAAACGATGGGTATCCCAGGTACAATCGATAATGATATTCCATACACTGATTTCACGATTGGTTTTGACACCGCGGTTAGTGTAGTTGTTGATGCGATTAATAAAATCCGTGATACGATGTCTTCTCATGAGCGCACTTCTGTCGTAGAAGTAATGGGACGTCATTGCGGTGATATCGCACTTCACGCAGGACTTGCAAGTGGTGCAGAAACAATTATTGTTCCGGAAGTTCCATATGATCTTACGGTAGTAGCTGAACGTATGAAAGCGAATTTTGAAAAAGGTAAACGACATAGTATTATTATCGTTGCTGAAGGTGCTGGAAAAGGCGAAGATGTTGCGCAAAAAATTACTGAAATTAGTGGTATTGATGCACGCGTAACTGTACTGGGTCATATTCAGCGTGGAGGTACACCAACTGCACAAGATCGTATTCTTGCAAGTCGTCTTGGCGATTTTGCAGTGCGTCAACTTATGGAAGGTGTATCAGGAAAAGGCTGTGGCGTTGTTAATGGCGAACTTGTTATTAATGATATTGATCTAGTTACAGCAACGAAACGCCCATTTGATATGGAAATGTATGACTTAGCACTTCGATTGTCTCAATAATCTTTCTGTGAAAAATGAAAAATCCTATGCCGTACTTTAGGCATAGGATTTCTTTATTATTCAAGCAATAAGCGATGTTCATTCCGATTAATGCAAAATAGTACTCGTTTGACCTCGGCAAATGCTAAATTGTACAATTTCCATTGCATCTTCAGTATCTAGCAGTTCGATGCCATCACGTAATACAATTTTCGTATCCAGTTCCTGGTTGGTCAAGAAATTAACTAATTCAGGTGCTAGACGTTCTACAATTGTTGCAAGTGTAACAGTTTCGATATCCATTCAACAACACCCCAATCGTTAAAGTGTTACTCGCGAAAGAAAACTATAACTCGAAACAATTGATTAGAAGCGGAATTCCAAAATTATACTTTTCGAACATACACCGGAAACGTCTTTAGTATATCATAACGCTGATAATAAAATACGGAAAGATCAAAATATAGGCACTAAATTTGACTATTTGTCCTTCATTTTTTGAAACTCACCAAGTACACCTACCGTCTCGACAATGGTGACAAATGCTTGCTTATCAACGGAATGAATATTCTTCTTCAGTTCCGCGAGCTCGTATCTAGTTCTAACAGTCATCAGCATATCGCGATCACTAGAAGTATATGCGCCCCTTGTTTTAATAATGGTTATTCCTCTCGGGTGAGATAATAAAGTTTGCAGCATTTCTTCGGTACGAGTTGTAATAATGAATACGGTAACCTTTAGATGCTTAATATGAATACCATCGATAAGCTTACCAACACAGAAAATGGCTACAAGAGAATATAGCGCAAGCTCCCAATTGTGTGTGAATAATATATGCAGCGCAATAACAAGTGCATTTAACCCAGAAAGTATAACCCCTATAGGCATATCTTTCTTTTGCGTAATAATGGAAGCGATAATGTCGAATCCGCCTGTAGAGCCACCACTTCTAAGAGCGAGCCCACTTGCAAAGCCGACGACAATACCTCCAAACACTGAGGCGAGCAAAATATCATCTGCCAAAGCGTATACCGGTATAATTTGCATAAATATTGTGGACGTAATAACTGAGTAAATACTCCATACAACAAATTTTTTTCCTAAAGAAAACCAGCCCCATATTAATATTGGTAAATTAAGAGCTAAGTACAGCCAGCCGATGTTGCTATTGCTAATATATCCTATAAGCATGGCAACGCCTGAAACGCCTCCGCTAAGCAGATGGCTAGGGATGAGAAGCATATTAAAGCCAAAAGAAAGGCAAGCTGAACTTAGCGTAAAGATAATAAGACGCAATAAAAATTGTTTTTTGTTAAAATTAACTACAGTCATTAGCGCTCGCTCATTTCGTTATGTTATATTAGTTATATTATAGTATAGGTAACAAACCGCAACTAGTATTCATGTACTAATCTGTGCTATAATAGCAAAGACGTTTTTTTTAGAGGCTTTAAAATAGAAGGAGTATGAGAAAAGTTTGAAAACATTTGCTGAATTTGGCTTGGAACCTAAAGTGTTACAAGCAATTACAGAGCTTGGATTTGAAGAGTCAACACCTATACAGGATAAAGCGATTCCGATTGGATTAACTGGTAAAGACTTGATTGGCCAAGCTCAAACAGGAACGGGTAAGACAGCGGCATTCGGGATTCCGCTTATTAACAAAATTCCGGTTAGCGAAGTGCGCATTGTCGCGCTTATTATGACCCCTACACGTGAGCTTGCAATACAAGTTTCAGAAGAAATCGGAAAGCTTACGAAATACAAAGGACTTCGTTCATTGCCAATTTATGGTGGACAAGAAATTGGCCGTCAAATTCGTGCATTGAAAAAGAATCCTCAAATCATTATCGGTACACCTGGTCGTCTACTTGACCATATTAACCGCAAAACCATTCGTTTGGATGATGTACGAACTGTTGTACTAGATGAAGCGGATGAAATGTTGGACATGGGCTTTATGGAGGATATTCAAAACATCCTTAAGCAAGTTCCAACAGATCACCAAACAATGTTGTTCTCAGCTACAATGCCTGCGAACATTCAACGTCTTGCACAACAATTTTTACGTGAGCCTGAACATGTGTCAGTTATTCCAAAACAAGTAACGGCACCGTCCATTGAACAATCGTACATCGAAGTTCATGAACGTCAAAAGTTTGAAGCACTAAGTCGTTTGCTTGATATGGAGTCACCAGATCTTGCTATTCTATTCGGTCGTACAAAACGCCGTGTAGATGAATTGAGTGAAGCATTACAAAAACGTGGATATAGTGCAGATGGCCTTCATGGTGATCTATCGCAAAATCAACGTGACGCAGTAATGCGTAAATTCCGTGATGGAA
>DXHF01000160.1 GCA_019113605.1 Candidatus Paenibacillus intestinavium | reverse complement strand
AAACTTTTCGTTTACTACTTGATCTACTTCTTGCTATGAAAAGTTACCTCGTAAGCATATACCAACTTTTCGTTTACTACTGATTTACCTTCATTTATTTTCTGACATGCCTTTGCAGTCTTTCGTTTCACGGTATAAAACTAATTTTCAAAAGTGATGATATTCGTTCTCATTCAGTATACTTCATTCAGCTTATTTCTGTAAATTTTTTATTTATCGGCATGTCGTTATATTACATTTACTTTACAAACGTTCATATATGGTTGACAGCAATTCCATAGCCGTCTAGCATTATTATTAAGACATCTATGCTAAATGAAACGGAAGTGAGAATAATGGACAGTGGCATCGAAACAATACACGGGCGTACGGCACAACTTATCGTGCCTGAGCATGCAAAGAACACTCGCTATAGACATTTTCTACTTGCCATTGTTGTTGCCATATTTTCATTTTTAGCGATTATTGTGCTCGTCAGCCACGCAATTATTGCCTGGAATCTTGCTTATCCTTATGTTCCATCTTTGGAATCAAATCCATACGACGAAAAGAATTTAACTTATGAGATCGCTGTTTATCCTAGCAGAAGTGGTGAAACCACAGTAGACAGCTGGTATATTCCCGCAAATCTATCAGAAAGCAGATCTATCTCAAAGCAAACGATTATTCTTAGTCATGGCTATGGTGCTAACCGTGAAGAAACTTGGGTGCCGATGTACGATTTAGCTGAGCTCATGAATGAGCTAGATTATAATGTTGTTATGTTCGATTACGGTTATGCCTCCAAGACTTATAGCGCCCCCGCTACATGGGGTAGCGAAGAAAAGAACCAACTACTTGCCGTAGTTGACTACGCTCAGCAGCGAGGCGCTGAGAAGATTATTGTATGGGGTTTCTCGATGGGCGCTGGCACAGCATTGCAAGCTGCTTTAGAATCCGAGCAGATCGATGCCCTTATCCTCGATAGTTTATTTTTACCTAGTCCCGATACACTGTACACGAATTTGAAGCAATATGTAGATCTACCTAAATATCCGACGACAGCCATTATTAGTGAATTGTTACCGTTATGGACAAATCATGTCTTTTCCAATACACCTGCACAATCGATCCTCAACAATAATTATGACATTCCACTTTATATTGTTCACGGTACATCAGATAATAAAGCTGATTATCATATTGCCGAGCAAATTGCTGCCAATCAGCATAATGAACATTCAAGTCTTTGGGTAATCGAAAATGGTCAGCATGAATTATTATTTCGCAAAGACCCTAATCGTTATATGAAAAACATATCGGAGTTTCTCAGTAATATATAATTGAAAGTAAAAATTTGAATGAGAACTTCCATAAAAAAGAGCTATGTGAATATACTTTTCATATAGCTCTTGCAGTATTCCAATTAATGGTTATAATAATTTTAAGCAGTATGTAACAGCAAGATCGAAATTAGATGAGATTAGAGATGTTTAGACAAGACTAGAGTAGCCGAGGAGAGATGAGTTTATGAAAAACAAAGAGTTATATGCTCAACAAGGAGTTGCGATGACATGTCGCTCCTTCGAGGAATACGAATCAATGTTTATGTTGGATGAAACGATGCTTACAACGGGGAAAATACTCGATATTGCAGCTGGTGCTTCATCCTTTACAGCTGAATGTATTTCCAGAGGATACGATGCCACAGCATGTGATCCACTGTACAAACTGTCCGACGATCAAATATATGAGTTTGGAAAACAACAGCTATCTATCGCTTCTGAGAAGCTTAACTCCAAGAAGGATGCTTTTAATTGGAACTATTATAAAGATATAGAGACGCATGATGACATTCGGGAGCATTCACTAGAAAAATTTATAGATAGCTATAGAAGTGATTTCGATAAAGAAGCCTATATGAACGCTATGCTGCCTAATCTCCCTTTCGAGGATGATACTTTTTCTTCTATCGTTTGTAACCATTTTTTGTTCCTATATCAAGAACAGTTTGATTATTCCTTCCACTTAGCGGCAATTAAAGAGATGATTAGAATTACGAAAAAGGATGGTATCATTCTGCTATATCCGCTTGTCGGATTTAAAGATGAGCTTTATCCGCAGCTCGATGTACTACAGGAGGAACTAGCTGAGCTCGGTGTTGACGTAAGTATTCGAAGTACTGAATTTCGCTTTTTGCCCTCTGCAGATAGCATGTTAGCTATTCGCAAGTAATTTTAACTAATAAAACAATAATATATCCAATGACGAAAGAGACCCTGAATTCACATTCAAGGGTCTTTCATGTTCGTCTATCTTCATAGTTCGCTTTTTGAACTTCAAATTCCAATAAAGGTTCAAAAAACGGGCTTTCGCAAGCCGAGAAGATGGAGCTAATTTTCGAAAGGCGGAAGCGCAAGTGTACGTGGTTGGTACATGCGAACCTACAATGTTTATGCAAGAAACATACTTCGGAAGCCAATGCCGTACTTTCCAAGTTCGCTTCATATTCGATGTCGAATAACCTGCGTTAGCCTACCCATCGTTATCAAAGCCCATTTTTTGAACTACCCTTCAAATAGAGGTTCAAAACATTCGCTTGTCAGCACCAAGAAGATGCCCCACAGCGAAAACGAGTAGCACAGCGTACGTTATTGGTACGTGAGTACACGCAGGCTTTCGATGGGGTGGCATATTTGCCGTCGAATACGCTACTGTAGCATACGCATCGATATCACGAGTGGATGTTTTGAACTACCCCTCATAGCCTAGTGCTATGAGTTGATTTTTTGCTACTTCCCTATCATCAAAATGCGACTTCACCGTACCGATAATTTGATAATTTTCATGACCTTTACCAGCAATCACAATAATATCTCCTGCTTGTGCCTCTGCGATAGCGGCCTCAATAGCTAGCTTGCGGTCAACATTCGTCGTGAAATGTCCCTGCTCTTCTGTTAACTGACCTGTCATATCAGCTAAAATGGCGACGGGATCTTCTGTCCTCGGATTATCCGAAGTGAAGTAGACATGGTCTGCCATTTCAATCGCGATTCTCGCCATTAAAGGTCGCTTCGTACGATCACGATCCCCACCACAGCCAACGACACAAATTAACTTCCTCGGCTCAAGCTGCTGAGCTGTACGCAATACATTTTCTAGACTATCGGGTGTATGGGCATAGTCTACAACAACGGCAAAGGGCTGTCCCTGCTGTACTGCCTCAAAGCGTCCTGGAACTCCTTCAACACTTTCAATCGCTGCTTTTATTTGCATAAGTGTTAAACCTTCTGGTATGACTGCGCTAATGGCTGCCAACAAATTATACACATTGAATTTACCAATTAATTTCGTCGATATTTCTACTTCACCTAATGGCGTTGTTAATGTAAAACTAGTACCTGCTGCTGTAATATTAATATTCGTTGCTCTCACTAGAGCATCTTCACCAAGACCGTATGTAATCAATTGCGCTGAAGTTTTTCTAGCATAGCGTTCACTCCAAGGGTCATCGCTATTCAACACAGCATAGCTCGCTTGTTCATAGTCATTACCTAATTGTGCAAACAACAATCCTTTCGCTTCACCATATGCTTCCATCGTAATATGATAGTCGAGATGATCTTGCGTTAAATTAGTAAACACAGCTGTTTTGAAGTGGCAGCCATGTGCTCGGCCAAGATCAAGTGCATGAGAAGAAACTTCCATCACCGCATACTCTACATCAGCTTGCGACATATTGTAGAAATAACGTTGTAAATCATAGCATAATGGCGTCGTTAGCTTAGCTTCCTCTTGAAAGCCGGGATAACGAATTTCAATCGTCCCGATTACACCTGTTTTATGATGATGATACGTCAATATATGCTCGATTAAATTCGTCGTTGTCGTCTTTCCATTCGTACCGGTTATCCCAATTAATTGGAGCTGACGAGTCGGTGAATGATAGAAGGTATCAACCATAATGGATGCTGCTTTGCTCGTATCTGGGACGAAAATATATGTAATTCCTTCTTCATAATGTGCTTGTTCATCTTGAATAACGATGCTTTTCGCACCATTTGCAATAGCTTGTGGAATATAGGCATGACCATCTTCCTTCGCGCCCTTTGTACATACAAACATATGATTGGATTTGATCGCTCTGCCATCATTGTGAATACCCGCTACTTCAACATCAGCATCACCAATGATGCGAGAAAATAATAACTTATCTATAAGCTGTTGCAGCTTCATTACAAAACACTCCCTTATATAAAATGCTTATATATTATATGATCACAATAGCTAAGCTAATTCTTAACGCTACATCTTATCTTTTCATTTTATTGATGCTATAAGAATAACGCAAATGAATAAATAAAAAAAGAAGCTTCTCAACCGTTCTATGTGCGAACGATTGAAAAACTTCTTTCTATCTAAAATAAAAATTCAAAAAGTCCACTTTATGAATTACCTGCATAAAATTATTGCTTAAGTAGCATCATAAATTCTGAGCGTAATGCTGAATCTTGCTTGTACTGCCCACGTAATGCCGTCGTAATCGTTTTACTACCTGGTTTTTTAACACCTCTTGCACACATGCATAGATGTTCACCTTCCACAACGACAATAACGCCATGTGGAGCTAGTTCTTCTACTAATGTGTTTGCAATTTGAGTAGTAATACGTTCCTGTACTTGCAATCTACGTGTAATAGCCTCAACTAGACGAGCCAATTTGCTTAAACCTACGATTTTTCCACTTGGTAAGTATCCAATATGAACTTTACCGAAAAATGGAGCCATATGGTGCTCACATTGACTGTAGTATATAATATCTTTCACTACAACAAGTTCTTCATGATTCTCATCAAACATTACTCCAAGTACTTCACGAGGTTCAACCTCATAACCTGCAAAAATTTCCTCATACATACGCGTAACGCGTGCTGGTGTTTCAAGTAAACCTTCTCGCTCGACATCTTCACCAATTAATTTCAGAATTTCCGTAATATGTGCTTCAATCTTATCTCGGTTGCTAGAAACCTGGGAATTGACGTAATTTTTTTTCCCCGCCATTCTTTAGTTCGCTCCCTCCTGCCCTCATAATTATCGAGGGAACTTCTGATTTTTCATCATACTCTGAGCTTTTTGCATCTGTTTATTATTCAGATTATAGCCCATTTGTTTTGCCATCTTCTGTAGCATTTCAGGATTATTCTGCATATTTTCAAGCTGCTTACGTAAATAGTAAACTCCGACAAGGAAGCCAACTACTGCACCAATAAGTAGCGTTACAATCGGAATTACATAATTATACCATTCCATAATTTCACCCTGACCTTTCAACGTTTTGTTAGCATTACATCATTGTATAATATCATGATATATTCCTTTAGGCAATAATCATTACTTACTATTGCAACTATTAATGTTATTTATTGACAATGTTATTTGTTTGATTACTTC
>DXHF01000159.1 GCA_019113605.1 Candidatus Paenibacillus intestinavium | reverse complement strand
ACAAAGATATGAAGAGGGACAAGAACCATTGATGTATGCTAATTCAGAACAGGAAAGTATTAATCATTTTGAAGAATTGATTAAAGAACAGCCTAATTTTTATCAAAACTTAATGGATCATGTTGTCGCGGGCGTATTCGTTTCATACGACCATAGAATTATTTATGTTAACACTTACTTTGCCCAGCTACTAGGCTATGCTGTTCATGAAATGATTAATTGCCCGATGGAGCTTTTTATCGAGGAAGAGGATTGGTTATTGCCTCAAACATTTGATGAAGTGTTAGATAAGGAATATACGAAGCGTCAAATTATTCGGTGGCATGGGAAGCATAAAAACAAATCGACGGTTTACTTGGAAGGCAAACGAACAAGAATGATTCATGATGATCAATCCTATTACTTGTCAACAGTACAAGATGTGACGATTAAGTATGAGAAAGAACGTGAACTCATTCGTAATGCCAAAATGTATCAACGTATGTTGATGACGATACCAGAACCGATATTTATAACGGTAGATACTGCTATTGTATTTGCCAATCGCCATGGACTGGATTTACTAGGTAAACGGCATGTTAGCGGATTATCAGATCAATCGTTTACCGATCATTTTATTGAGGTGGAACGTGAAGAAGTGTTAAAAGATTTTCAAAGTGCGCTTTCATTGGAGGAGGCAACAGCATTTCGCAAACAGCAAATGTGTATCGGAGATCAGATTATCGAGGTCGAGCTGTCGAGCGTGAAAATTGAAAACTATATTGGTCGGACGGCGATCTTAACTGTATTGCGTGATCTGACAGAGCGTCGGCAGGATGAAGAACGCCTTATACGATCTGAAAAGTTATCGGTTATTGGTCAACTAGCCGCAGGTGTTGCCCATGAGATTCGTAATCCATTGACGGCATTGAAAGGATTTACCCAGCTGTTGCGTAATAAATATACGGAGCATAGCTACTATTTTGACATTATGGGTACTGAAATTGATCGCATCAACCTTATTGTGAATGAATTTATGACTTTAGCGAAACCCCACTATAATTCCTTTCAATTCAACGACATCGAACATATATTGCAAAGTGTTCTGTCTATTCTAGATACTCAAGCTATGCTACTAGGTGTAGAAGTTAATTTTCAGACTGAGAACGATATGCCCAAATTATATTGCAACGAAAATCAATTGAAACAAGTGTTTTTAAATGTAATAAAAAATGCATTTGAAGCAATGCTTGAAGGCGGGACTGTAACGATTTCAGTGCGCTTTGAGCCTTCCGAACAACTAATACATGTGAAAATACAAGATGAGGGCGATGGGATGCCTGAGGATGTTATGAAGCGTATTGGCGAACCATTCTTAACGACCAAAGAAAAGGGAACGGGACTCGGGTTAATGGTTAGCTCGCGTATTATCGAGGAGCATAAAGGGACGATGCTTATTTCGAGTCGGCCAGGTGAAGGTACTCTGATCGACATTCAACTCCCCCTCTGATCGATCGCTTGTGATCACGATGATTATGCTAACGCAGCGTATTCGGCATCGAATATGCCATTCATCGCTAGCTGTGGTGCTCGTGTACCAATAACGTACACTCCGCTCCTCACGTCACTAGCTTCATGTCATCTTCTCGGTGCTGACAAGCGATCTACGCTTCGAAGTAAAGATTAAGGGTTGTAGGTGATGCTTCGGGGTTGGCTCCTAGTTAACTTTCTGTATGAAAGTTAACAGACTCGCTGTAGTTGAGATTGGAGTGATTAAGGGCTGTAGGTGATGCTTCGGGGTTGGCTCCTAGTTCACTTTCTGTGTGAAAGTGAACAGATTCGCTGTAGTTGAGATTGGAGTGCTTAAGGGCTGTAGGTGATGCTTCGAGGGTGGCTTCTAGTTCACTTTCTGTGTGAAAGTGAACAGATTCGCACTGGTTGTGGGGCTCCTAGTTAACTTTCTGTATGAAAGTTAACAGACTCGCGCTGGGGACTATAAAGAAGGAAAAACCATTAAGCGCTTTGCTGCTTAATGGTTTTTGTCGAGGCTGCTGTATTGTTTGCGGTACTGCTCAGCGGTTACTCCGGTAACTAGCTTGAACGATCTTGAGAAGTGTGCGGGATGCTTGAAGCCGACCTCATAGCTAATATCTGTTATTGTGCTGATCTGCTTGATAAGCAATACTTTGGCAGCGTAGATGCGACGTTCTAGCATATATTGAAAGATTGTTGTTCCGGTTACTTCTTTGAATGATTTACTTAGATAAAATTTATTGAGATGAAGCGCTTCCTGAATATGTTGCAGCGATACTTCTTCACTATAGTGTTCTTCTATATATGAAATAATATTTTGAACATGTTTTTCCTTTGTTGAAGCATGTTGATTTTGCTTGATGTCTTCTAGAGGCTGCTGGCATTGTGTGTAGATTAATAGCATTAACTCCAGCAGTACGATATGACTTCGCTCTATGGCGAGTGGCTCCACGCTTTGCTGTAGCAGCACTAATTTATGGAGAAGAGTTTCAATTTCTATGCGAACGGGCTCGATGAACGATAGTCGGATATTTTTCAGTTTATGAAATGGCATGAGAAGATCGGGTACAAAGCTTGGTTGCATATGTTGTTTGAAATAAAATGGATCGAAATGAATAATGGTTCGTTCATAGCAATCAATTTGTTCTAAATGGGCTTTATGTAACGTCATTCCGTGCATCAGAATCATATCTCCTGATTCTAGCTTGTAGATGCGATCATTAATAAGGTAATTAACTTTTCCTGCATGAAAATAGTAGATTTCATAGGTGGCATGGGTATGGTACATCAATTGATCAGGAATATTATTATGAAAGTTTATTGTGAATGGTATAAGCTGTGTTGTATTCGACAAATCCGATTCACCTCAATCATTGTATTAACTTAAATTATACACCAACCAGAGTTAATTGTATGTTGAAATCGATTAACGGTGATGAAGTACTGGATAGCTGGTAATGCTAACATACAAGTATGCTAGTGAAGTTGTTGTTTTAAAAGCGGGCTTTGATAACGATGTGTTGGCTAACGTAGCTTATTCGACATCGCATCTGAAGCGAACTTGGAAAGTACAGCATAAGCTTCCGATGTATGTTTCTTGCAGAAACATTGTAGGTTCGCGTGTACGTAATCATGTACACTTGCGCTTCCGTCTATCTCAAGTAGCGCCTCACCTGCTCGGTTCTGAAAGCCCGCTTTTAAAACTTTCATTTAAAGGTTGTAGTATACGAGGAAGTAAAAAAGTTTTAGGAGGGTTATTATGTCAAAGGTTAGAATCGGAATTATTGGTTTAGGTAATATGGGTAAAGGTCATATTTCATATATTCGTAATGGAACAGTAAGTGGTGTAGAGCTTACTGCTGTCTCTGATGTTAATGAGGGAAGTCGCTTATGGGCAAGTGAGACATTAGGTGAAGCTGTTCATGTATATAGCGATCCATACGAGTTGATTGCTTCTGATATGGTGGATGGTGTTATTATTTGTACGCCGCACTTCTCACATCCCGAATTAGCGATTGCTAGCTTTAAGCATAATAAACATGTGCTGCTAGAAAAGCCGGCTGGAGTATATACGAAGCAAGTCCGCCATATGAATGAAGCGGCAGAGCAAAGTGATGTTGTATTTAGTATGATGTACAATCAACGAACGAATCCTCTCTATCGTAAGCTGAAGCAACTAGTCGATAGTGGTGAACTAGGCGAAGTAAGACGTACGAATTGGATTATTACAAATTGGTATAGATCGCAAAGCTATTATGATTCAGGGACATGGCGTGCTACATGGGGCGGCGAAGGTGGCGGGGTATTGCTGAACCAAGATCCACATCAGCTTGATCTATGGCAATGGACGGTAAGTATGATGCCCCAGCGTCTACGTGCGTTCTGTTACTTTGGGAAAAATCGTAATATTGAAGTGGAAAATGATGTGACCGCTTTCGTGGAGTATGAGAATGGTGCTACAGGTGTCTTCGTAACGACGACAGCAGAAGCACCTGGAACGAACCGCTTCGAGGTTGTTGGTGATCGTGGTAAAGTCGTGATCGAAAATGGTAAGTTAACATTTTATCGATTGGTAGAATCAGAGTCTGAATTCAATGCACGCTCGAAGGAGCCGTTTGCTCAGCCTGAATGCTGGCAAATCGATATACCGATCGAAGGCAGTAATCCAGATCATGCGGGAATTACACAAAATTGGGCTAATGCGATATTGCATAATGAGCCGCTAATTGCACCCGGTGTAGAAGGCATTAAAGGTCTAATGCTCGCTAATGCGATGTTATTGTCTACATGGGAAGATGATTGGGTACAGTTTCCGATTGACGAGGATAAATACCTTGCTCATTTAGAAGAAAAGATCGCAACATCAAAATTTCAGGGGTGATGATATGGAAGGTATAGTGAATCATAGTGATGGAATGAACTATGCTCCTATTGGAAAGCCAGATCATGTCGTGGAACAAGGGGAATTTCAATTCGCGGCTATCGCATTAGATCATGGACATATATATGGCATGTGCAATGGTTTAATAGAAGCAGGTGCTACTTTGAAATGGGTATATGACGAGGATAAGCAAAGGGTTGCACAGTTTGTCGCTACATATCCTACTGTTCAAATTGCGAGCTCTTTAATGCAAATATTAGAGGATGCTACAATTCAATTAGTGGCAGCAGCAGCGATACCGAATGAACGAGCGGGATTAGGTATTAAAGTAATGGAAGCGGGTAAGCATTACTTTACAGATAAAGCACCGTTTACGACATTGGCACAATTGGAGCAGGTTAAGGACGCTGTAGCGCGAACTAATTGTAAATATGCGGTATATTACAGTGAGCGACTTCATGTTGAAAGTGCTGTATTTGCAGAGCAGCTGATTCAGCAAGGAGCAATCGGTAGAGTTATTCAGATGATCGGGCTAGGGCCACATCGCCTTAATGAAGCTAGTAGACCAGACTGGTTTTTCAATAAAGAACAGTATGGAGGTATATTATGTGACATCGCTTCTCATCAAATCGAGCAATTTCTTTATTTCTCGGGAAATAATGACGCTCGCATAATCTCAAGCCAAGTTGCTAACTACAATAATAAACATCGAGCTGAGCTTGAGGACTTTGGCGATACACATCTAGTAGGGGCTAATGGTGCTACAGCATATATTCGTGTCGATTGGTTGACACCTGACGGATTAAGTAGTTGGGGAGATGGTCGAACGATTATACTTGGTACGGATGGTTATATTGAACTGCGAAAGTATGTAGATATAACAAAGTCTGCTGGTGGAGATCATCTATTTCTAGTGAATAAGCAAGGTGAGCAATATTGGAATTTGCAAGGTAAAGTAGGTTTTCCATTCTTCGGAAAGTTGATACTTGATTG
>DXHF01000158.1 GCA_019113605.1 Candidatus Paenibacillus intestinavium | reverse complement strand
GGTTGGCTTGAAATTCTTGGTTGCGGTATGGTTCATCCACGTGTACTTGAAATGGGTGGCTATGATCCGAATGAAGTTACGGGCTTCGCTTTTGGAATGGGAGTCGAACGTATCGCACTATTGAAATATGGTATCGATGATATTCGTCATTTCTACACAAATGATACAAGATTCTTATCTCAATTTACTCGAATGTAAAGCGAGTGCTCATAACGGTTGTTACGCAATTCTATTGAGAGTGAGAAAACCTCTATCGAGGCTATCCATTGTATTAAAAAAAGATCGGTTGTCGGTGAAGGAAGGGACGGAAAATAATGAAAGTATCCTATAAATGGTTAGAGCAATATGTGGACCTATCAAATATAACAGCTGCTGAATTAGCAGAAATGATGACGCGCGGCGGTATTGAGATCGATATCGTTGAAGCAAGAAATCAAGGAGTTTCAGGTGTCGTTGTTGGTTATGTGAAATCAAAGGAAAAGCATCCAGATGCAGATAAGCTGAATGTATGTAAAGTAGATGTAGGTTCAGGTGAAGAATTACAAATCGTTTGTGGAGCACCTAATGTTGATGCTGGTCAATATGTTCCGGTTGCAGTAGTTGGAGCGAAAATGCCTGGAGATTTCAAAATCAAACGTGCAAAGCTACGTGGTGTTGAATCACAAGGGATGATTTGTTCAGCGAAAGAATTAGGCATTAATGATAAATTGCTTCCGAAAGAGCAGCAAGAAGGAATTCTTGTATTGCCTTCTACGCTTACACTTGGAACGCCTATTGAGAATGTGCTTGAGCTTAATGATCATGTGCTTGAGCTTGATCTTACGCCAAATCGTTCTGATGCACTTAGCATGATTGGTGTTGCCTATGAGGTTGCAGCACTTACTGGTCGCGAAGTGAAGCTTCCACAAGCTAATGTTATCGATACAGCTGAAAAAGCTGCTGATCGTATTAAAGTAACGATTGAAAATAACGAATTATGTTCGCACTATTCAGCTCGATATATTAAAAGTGTAAAAGTAGCAACTTCACCGTTGTGGTTGCAAAACAAATTAATTGCTGCTGGTATTCGCCCAATTAACAACATTGTTGATATTACAAACTTTGTTATGTTGGAATACGGTCAACCACTACATGCTTTTGATGCAGATAAAGTTTCAGATGGTGAAATTGTTATTCGTTTGGCGAGAGATGGAGAAGTGCTAGTTACACTTGATGATCAAGAACGCAAGTTAGAGTCTCATATGCTTGTTATCGCTGATCGCTCGCAGCCAATCGGTCTTGCGGGTGTTATGGGTGGCGCTTCGACAGAGGTTACATCTGAAACAGTTAATATTTTACTTGAGTCGGCTAAATTCGCAGGTAGCACCATTCGCAAAACTTCGCGCGGACTTGGTCTTCGTTCTGAATCAAGCCTTCGCTTCGAAAAAGAAGTTGATCCAGCACGTGTTATTCCAGCACTTGATCGCGCAGCCGCTTTAATCGCTGAACTAGGTGAAGGATTAGTGCTTGATGGAGTAGTAGAAGCTGTTGGTAAAGTAGCTGAGCCACTTTCCATTACAGTAGCTTTGGACAAAGTTAATACATTTCTAGGAACTTCATTGTCTGGACTTGAAGTTAGAACTATTTTCAATCGTCTTGAGTTCCCTTATGACGTTTCAAGCGATGAGCAATACACAGTACAAGTGCCAACGCGTCGTGGTGATATTACATTAGATGTCGATCTTATTGAAGAGATTGCACGTATTTACGGGTACGATAATATACCAACTACACCAATTTACGGTGAAGTTATTCCAGGTGCTCTTACAAAACCGCAAGCGATTCGTCGTGAACTACGTAAACGTCTATCTGATTCAGGAATGCTTGAAGTGATTAGTTATTCCTTCACTAGCCCAACTCATACGACATTGTTCCCAGAATTAGCGCAAAACACGAAAGCTGTTAAACTATTAATGCCGATGAGTGAAGAGCGTAGTGTACTTCGTACTAGTCTGATCGCGCAATTAATTGATATTACAGCCTATAATCGTAATCGTAAAAATGAATCGGTAGCGTTATTTGAAATCGGTAGTGTATTCCACAGTGATGAAGAAATATTAACTAATCTACCAGAAGAAAAACAACGGTTTGGCGCATTATTAACAGGAAATCGTACGGTAGCTGGTTGGAATTCCAAATCGATTGCTTATGATTTCTATGATGCCAAAGGTGTTGTTGAAACGATTACTGCTGCACTTGGTGTTAGTGAATATATTAGCTATGAGTCCGCACAGCCAACAAACTTCCACCCAGGTAGAACAGCGGCAATTATGTTGAATATAGAGGGTAACAAAGAGGTACTTGGTTATGTTGGTCAATTGCATCCAGAACTGCAACGTACATCTGATTTGGCTGATGCCTATGTTGTTGAGTTTGACCTAACTCCGCTATATGAGCTTGCCAATGCTGACATCGTTTATAAGGTGTTGCCTCGTTATCCAGCAATTAGTCGAGATATTGCTGTTGTTGTAGATCAAAATGTTGCAGTTGGCGATATGTTAACATCTATTTCCAATACTGCAGGTGAATTGTTGGAATCTGTTCAAGTATTTGATATCTTCACTGGTGAGCGACTAGGGGCGAATAAGAAGAGTGTTGCTATCGCACTAGTGTACCGCCATAAAGAGCGTACATTAACAGATGAAGAAGTAACAATTGTTCATGAACAGGTTGTGGCTACATTAGAACAATCTTTTGCAGCAGAATTACGTAAGTAGGCAGGAAATTGCTTGAGTCGCATCGAATAAGTTCCAAGTGAGCTTAGATGCGGCTTTTTTTGTCGTTCATAGCCTTATTGCACTTCATGGATTAGGAGTTGATACACATGGAAAACGAAGCAATCGTAGTACATGTTGATATATTTGGTAGTCAGTATAAAATAAAAGGTCATTCAAGCGTAGAATATATGAAAAAGGTAGCTGCATCAATAGATGAAAGTATGCAAAAGCTCGCGAAAAGCTACCCTGTTCTTGATACACATAAGTTAGCAGTTTTAGCAGCTGTTCAAATTACTGAAGAAATATTCCGTGTACGTCGTGAAAATAGTAGACTGCAAGCTGAAGAGGCACGATTACTAATAACGGAGAAGGAGCTGCAATTAGAGCAAGAGCGTATTGAACAATTGTTAGCTCAATATGAACAATATAAAGCTCAAGCTAGTGAAGAGCTTACTGTGTTGAAGCAATTACATGCCCAGCAACTTATAGAGCAACAAACAGTAAGCGATGAGCAACAGTCGCAATTAAAAGTAACTTTTGCACAAGAGCAGGAACAAGTTCAACTTGCTCATTTAACAGAATTAGAGTCAATTATAGCAACATCAGAAGCGATAAAACTTGAACTTGAGCAAAATGTTACTGTGCTGCAAGAAGAACATCATAAGCAAATTCAAGAATTAACGGAAAATGCGGTGCTGGAGCAAAAGCTAGCGTTATTACAGCAAAAAGGTCGATTTGAGACAGAATTAGCGAAATTAAAAGTTGATTCAGAAAAACTTATTGCTCAAAACACACAGTTAGCTGCTGAAAAAGAGAATGAAGCAGCTAGTTTCAATGATCAGCTAGCAGCTGCAGAAAAGTTATTAATAGAGTCTTCACAGCAGGCGAGTACAGTTAAAACCCGGCTAGAAGATGAATTAGAGTCGTTACGTATTGAAGGTGAACGACGCAATGTTGAACTTCAATCGGCATGGGATCAGGATAAGCAGCAGCTTTCAGAGCAATTGAATGAAATTCAAGCTACGAGTAAATTAGAAAAAGAGGGTTTTGAGTTACGTCTAGCTCAAGCCGATGAGCAAATACTCCTCGCTATGGAGCAAGAAGAAGTTTTACGATCGGAATTAGATCAAGCAGAACGTGCTCGAGTGATTTTAGAAGATGCCAAGCAATTGTTAGCACAACAACTATCCTCTGAGCAAGAACTTGCGCAGATGGAGAAGGCATCCCTTGCGCGTGAATTAGAAGAGACACAACAAACGTTAGAGACCGTTATCGCATCAGAGAAAGCTCAGGTTGAAGAACTGCAAAATGAAGTTGCTAGCTTAGAGAAATATTTAACATCAAGTCATAATCAAACAGAAGACTACAAACGAAAAACTGTACAGCTAGAAGAGCAAAAGCTTGCTTTACATAGCGAAATCGAACAATTAAATGAACAATTACTTGAGGAAGGCTTAAAGCAACTAGCACAAGAAGAGCAGATCGAAGGCATTGTAGCGGAAAGAGATCGATTATCCGCGCAATTATTAGATAGCTCGTCGCAATCAAGTCAATTATCTACTCAGCTGGAAGCGACTACTGCTGAGGTAGTTCGATTAAGTGAGCACAATGAGCAGTTGCAAGTAGAACAGGAACAATTGAAGAAACAAAATATAGAGCAAATGAATGAGCAAGAACTGACGATCTTATTGATTCAAGAATTAGAGCAAGATCTAGCAAACGTAAAAGCATCAAAAGCCGAAGAAGTGGCATACCGCAGTAAGCTAGAACAAGAACTAGCAAGCGAGAAGTCTGCTAAAGCAGAAGAAATAGCATATCGCAGTGAGCTAGAACAGGAGCTAGCCAACATGAAGTCTGCAAATGCAGAAGAAATAGCATACCGCAGTGAGCTAGAGCAAGAACTAGCAAGCGAGAAGTCTGCAAAAGCAGAAGAAATAGCATACCGCAGTGAGCTAGAGCAAGAACTAGCAAGCGAGAAGTCTGCAAAAGCAGAAGAAATAGCATATCGCAGCGAACTAGAACAAGAACTAGCAAGCGAGAA
>DXHF01000157.1 GCA_019113605.1 Candidatus Paenibacillus intestinavium | reverse complement strand
TTATAGTAGTATAGTATTCATGATTCACCTATTGAAAATTATTAACCATTATTAGTTAATACTTCCGAAATGTTTTTTCATTTACGAGAAGTATAGCAAGTAGTCCACGAAAAATTTTAGGAGGTTATTTTAGATGAAATTAGGCGTATTCGCGGTATTATTCTCGCAAAAACCATTTGAAGAAGCATTAGATTATATTGCAGCAAAAGGATTAGATGCTATTGAAATCGGTACTGGTGGTTACCCCGGAAATGCACATTGTGATCCAGATACACTACTAGCTGATGCAGGTAAGTTGAAAGCGTTTAAAGAAGCCGTGGAATCTCGCGGATTAATGATTAGCGCTCTTAGCTGTCATTCAAATCCACTTCATCCACAAAAACATCTTGCACAAGCAGACGATGCTGTCATTCGTAAAACGATTGAGCTTGCTAACCGTCTTGAAGTTCCTGTTGTTAATACATTCTCTGGCTGTCCTGGTGACCATGAAGATGCAAAATATCCAAACTGGCCGGTAGCTCCTTGGCCAAATGATTTCCAAGATATATTGACATGGCAATGGGAGCAAAAAGTTATTCCTTATTGGTCAGACATTAATAATGTCGCTACTGATGCTGGTGTGAAAATTGGACTTGAATTGCATGGCGGCTTCTCTGTTCATAGTCCTGCAACAATGCTTCGCCTGCGTGAAGCAACAGGTAAAGCAATCGGCGCTAACCTTGATCCGAGCCATATGTGGTGGCAAGGTATCGATCCTGTTCAAGCGATTCATATTCTTGGACGTGAAGGTGCCATTCATCACTTCCATGCCAAAGATACTACTATTGATCCTGTTAACGTTAACCGTTATGGTCTAACTGATATGCAAAGCTATGCCAATATGCTAGATCGCGCTTGGCAATTCCGTAGCGTTGGTTTCGGACATGATCTGAAAACCTGGGCTGACATTATGAGTGCACTACGTCTAGTAGGTTATGACTACGTTGTTAGTATCGAGCATGAAGATGGCTTGATGTCCGTTGAAGAAGGATTCTCAAAAGCAGTAGAAAACCTACAGCAAGTACTTATCCGTGAGCCGCTAGGCGACATGTGGTGGGTATAAGCCCCACTTCCATAAATCACGAAAAAAGTTCCACCGATAACGGTGGAACTTTTTTCATTCAAACTATTATAACCACACTTGAGTGATCATAATAACATCAATCAGTACAAAAACCGCTAATGCAACCGTTGCAAAACCAATTGCAAACACATTTTTTTTCTTTTCTTTAATCAAACGAACGAATCCAATCGCAATAATAACAGTAAACGCTAGCATGAACCAATCAAATGGATCGATAGGTGATGCTTTTGCTACTACTTCTTTCACTTCTGTTGCCAAAAACATGTAAAATACCCCCTTATTCACACGTGTCCTATTATTTATATATCGTATCTTGTATACCGTCAACAAGCAAGTGTGAATAGCAAATGTTGGGCGCTTTGTCACACAACGTTCACATGTATAACTGTTTTATGTAAGCATCGATACTCTGATCTTACATATTTTACCCCAGCATAGCAATTTCTATTACTATTGACTAACAAGCCTTTGCTGCGAGCGAAGTCGATCACGTTCAAGAATTGGTGCAAGATACTTGCCTGTGTACGATTCTTTCACCTGTACAACTTTTTCAGGTGTGCCTGTTGCAACGATCATACCACCACCATTACCACCTTCAGGACCAAGATCAATAATATAATCTGCCGTCTTAATGACATCAAGATTATGCTCAATGACTAGAACAGATTCTCCTGAATCAACTAGTCGATGTAATACATCCAATAATCTCGCGATATCATGCGCATGTAATCCCGTTGTCGGCTCATCAAGAATGTATAATGTTTTGCCTGTACTTCTACGATATAGTTCAGCGGCTAGCTTCACACGCTGTGCTTCACCACCAGAAAGTGTTGTCGCAGGTTGTCCAAGCTTCATATATCCCAATCCAACATCAAATAGAGTAACTAATTTACGTTGAATTCGTGGAATGTTTTCAAAGAACGCACAACCATCCTCGATCGTCATACCAAGTACTTCAGCAATACTTTTCCCTTTATATTTCACTTCAAGCGTTTCACGATTATAACGTTTACCTTTACAAATCTCGCAAGGAACGTATACATCTGGCAAGAAATGCATTTCGATTTTGATAATACCATCGCCACGACAAGCTTCACAGCGACCGCCCTTCACATTAAAACTGAACCGACCTTTCTTATAGCCACGCACTTTTGCTTCATTCGTCGATGCATATAAATCCCGAATATCATCAAACACTCCTGTATAAGTTGCAGGATTAGAACGTGGTGTCCTCCCAATTGGCGACTGATCTATTTCAACAACTTTTTCAATATGTTCTAGACCTCGAACCTCTTTATGTTCGCCTGGTCGCGTTTTCGCGCGATTCAGATCACGGGCAAGTACTTTATAAAGAATTTCATTCACAAACGTTGATTTGCCTGAGCCTGAAACTCCCGTAACCGCCGCAAAAATTCCTAATGGAATTTTAACTGTAATATTACGCAAATTATTTTGCTTTGCTCCGACAACTTCAATCCAGCGATCACTTGTTGCTCTGCGCTCCGTTGGTACTTCTATAAAATCTTTACCACTTAAATAACGGCCAGTAATAGAATTATCGTCAGCCATAATTTCAGCTGGTGTACCTTGAGCTATAATTTGCCCACCATGAATACCCGCTCCTGGACCAATATCAATAATATAATCTGCCGCCAGCATCGTATCTTCATCATGCTCAACAACGATCAACGTATTACCTAGATCTCTCATATGAATTAAAGTTTCAATTAGGCGATCATTATCTCGTTGA